>PATC01000030.1 GCA_002712285.1 Methanobacteriota archaeon | reverse complement strand
TACGGGAACCCCTGAGGGTTGGTGAGGGTCATGTCTGGTACTCAGTTCGTCGTTAGAAATCCGGAATCTCGTGCTAAGGCTCGCTCAATTTTCCTTGTGATGTTGATGATCTTTTCTAGCCTCGCAGCGTTTGAGTTCGCTGCATGGGAAGCATATGCCTCTTCTGACGCAGATGGCGATGGACTCACTTATGGCCTTGAGTTCCTATTGAATACACAACCTCAAGATTGGGATAGTGACAACGATGAGTTACCAGATGGCTGGGAGTTTTTCCATGGTCTGAATCCGCTTGATGCCTCAAGCTTGACAGTGAATGGTTCTCTTGGTGATCCCGACGGAGATAGTTTATCCAACAAAGACGAGTATTTGTATGGTATCCCCTCCAATTGGGATAATCCAAACACTCCTAACCTCCTTGACAATGGTGTCTGGTGGAATGGAACCGTGCCTACAAGGAATTGGGATGAAGAATCAGCTATGCAGGCGAATCAGGGAGCTGGTACGGATGGTGCTGATGAAGATCCAATGGGCAATATTTGTGCCGATGGCATGGATAATGATCGTGATGGTTTGGTAGATTCAGCAGATAGTGATGGTGACGGTGATGCAGATTGTTCATCTGATGACGACGATGGTGATGGGAGCATCGATGAAGACCCTGATGGTTACGATACCGATAATGATGGTATGAATGATGGATGGGAGGTTGCTAACGGTCTTGATCCTACGGTTCGTACAGGTGTTGACGGGCCTAACGGTGACCCCGATGGCGATGGACTCGTGAATATCTATGAATACGTGAATCCAACTTGGACCACACAGAATTCTGGTACACCTTATTTCATGCCTGGGGCTTCAGGTCAGCAGCGGACTGAGACCGAATCTCCTTGTAATCCAGTGCTAGGTATTGGCCCAGGGGGGTGTGCGACATCCACTGCTGAGGTTGATGGCGTGACTTCAACTAATCCTCAGAGTCCAGATACTGATGGTGATGGCCTCAATGACAGTCATGAGGCACTTACACTTCTTACAGATCCTACAGACTCAGATACCGACGGAGACGGTATTCTTGATGGTACGGAAGTTAATGGCCAGTATGGAAACCCCCCACAGGCTTCTGATCCACGTGATAACAATACAGATGATGACCCCTTTGACGATGGTGATGAGGATGCGAATGGTAACGGGTTAGTTGATGGAAATGAAACTGATCCAACCCGTGCAGAAGACTCTGGTGATTTCGATGGAGATGGTATCGAGAATTGGGAAGAGAATCTAACTTGTACCATGTGGGATGTAGCCGATACTGATTTTGGAGGTGCAGAGGATGGTTTTGAGATTCTTGCAGGAGTAAATACAGACCCTTGTCGCTCAACATTTGATTTCGTAACTGTGCATTCAAACTATGATGCTAGTTCACAAATTCTTGAAGTTGCTAATGCTACAGGTTTTGGTGCCGGATTCCTTGAGTGGCGACCTACTGCACCTTCTCGGACTGGATTCTACAATTTGAGTAATGGTTCCCTTGTTCCTTTCACGTTCTTAGGGGCAGATGATGCATCGAATCCTAATCGCCTGATAGGTGTGAATATACCTCCTCCACCCACAACTCAGACGGTCATTCACAAGAATGGATCATGGTGTTGGGATGCTACAATTCAACCCAATAACAACGACCCATGGTGTGATGATGATTACTCTGACTCTGATCAGGATGGTCTGGCAGACTGGGAGGAATCTTTCGGTTACTGGGGCTATCAATCGGACCCGTTTGATGTTGATTCAGATAACGATACAGTCAACGATCTTGATGAGATTATCAACGGTACTGACCCACAAGAGCCTTGCGATAACAATCGTGACGATGATGGGGATGGGCTGAATAATTACTTTGAGAATACAACTGGTTGTGCCCTTTTCTACATTCCCGGGATGGGTGGCAATGGCTCTCTCGATACTTATCTGACAGATTATCAGCAAGCTGATACTGATGTAGGAGGTGTCTGGGATGGACAGGAATATGTTGATGGTACGAATCCACAGAATGATCCTTCTGATGATTTGAATCCAGCTGATACAGATGGCGATGGCATCCCTGATGCTATTGAAAATAACACGGGAACCAACTGGTTAGATCCAGATACTGATGGAGGAGGTCTAACTGACTATCAAGAGTGTCCACCGCAGTTTTGGTCTACACTTTGCGCCGGTTCTGGACAGGACCCCTTCGATCCGACAGACGATATTATTCAGAATCAGGTTGCTTTCTGGGCTAACAACACTACAATCAACGTAGATCCGGCTTTAACTCACTATTGGAGAGTAAATACCTACGACTTTTACACAGGAGTTGATTATGGAGTGAACTCATCGTTGATTGTTCTAAACCCAATGACTCCTGGTTTTACAGACAATAATTGGGTTGCTGCCTCCCAGTTCCACAATAATTCTACGACGTGGGAATACACTTTCCCCTTTACAATCAATCTCAATTCGAATTTACCTGGGCATTGGAGTATGACAGATTATTCTTCATGGTCAGACCCTGGTGCAGGTTTGAATCACACAAACTACACACATGATATCCGTGTCACTGATGCTCCAATCGATTTTTACTTCGGCAATGCTCCAGAGATTTGGTTTTCTGATTCAGTCCGTGGAAATAGTACTGCTTACCAATCCAGTTCCTATGCACTTGATGTTCCTGATTATTTCACGGACATGACTATGTTTGAATCCGAGGTTTACAATGTCACACAGTCTGTTTTGACATCGAGTGGTGCGCTAAGTGCATACGATAAGATGGAAGCGTTAGTTGACTTTATCGAGAATGGTAACGCCACATTCACCCCCCGATTGAATTACGATGGCAGCGGATATCCACAAGGTGGAGGTCCTGACTTCACGCATTTCCTTCTAGTAGATAGCAAGGAAGGGACCTGTGACGAATGGGCTACAGTTCTAACAAGCATGGCTCGACTTTCTGGCCTTCCTGCTCGAAAGGTCACAGGTTTCGTCGAGGGAAGTTGGCATGGAACGGGTTACGAGGTCTTCGGATTCAACAGTGCATCGTGGGTTGAGGTCCACATGCAGACGAATTCAGCTCTTGGTAATGCAGACATGGGTTGGGTTCCTTTCGATGCTTGTCCTCCAGCCGAGGATGTGGAGATACTCAATGCTACCTTTGGTCCATTGACAGTAGATCGTAACGGGACAAGCCCACAACTTTTCTTGAATGGTACAATGGTGTATTCTGCCAACCAAACTGCGGTTCCAAATCTCGTGGTCGACCTCTATCTTGTGCCTCTTTCAGAGGTGGGAGCAGTACCTGGTGCTGCTGCACTCCCTGGTCGCCTTGTTGGCACAGCCATTACTGATATCAACGGTAATTTCTCCGCCAAGGGAATTCCTCCCGAGTTCATTGCCCCTGGTTACGGTGGCTTGGTTCTCCAAACGGTGCCTTCAGGGTATGTTGGAACAAATGGCTTGTTTGATAATTACATAGTGAATGTGACAGATAATGTCACGTTCATTGTAGAGGCTCCTCTACCAGTTAATGAACCAATATTTGGTGCTGGATCTAATACCACTTTGAGTGGCCGTGTCGAATTGACTTCGCCCCCAGCAATTGATTTGTTCATGGTTGACGAATGGGATATCGATGGTGATGGACTTCCTGATGGTTTCAATCAGGTATACTTCAATTGGACCTCTACGGTCAATGGGGCTCAAGTTCTAACTGCTTCGATTGGTCCAAATGGCTTCTTTGAAATTACTATCCCTGTGGATGAGAATGAATCACAAGGCTTACTCAATGGTACACTGGAGTTCCCTGGTTGGCATGAAGATGATCTGAACAACGGTTCCTCTCCACTTTACCATATTCGTCCAACAACTCAGATTGTGACTATGAACATCACCCCCTCTCCTAATCTTGACATCGTTCTTGAGGGGCCGTCATCAAATAACACACTCTTGGAAATTAAAGACAACATTACAATGAATGGAACCGTTCTCAGTCGTGGTCTTAATCCAGTTCCAATGGAGGGTACTCTCTATCTCCAAATGCGTGTGAATGGTTCGGGTGCACCGTTCGTAGATATTGCTGACTGGGAACTTAATTCCACAACTTGGTCAGGTAATCCGGGTAATTTCTCGATTACGTGGTTCATGGATCCTGCTCTGGTTCCAATTACTCCTGGATTTGTTGATGTTCGTTTCATCTTCGATTCCGCTACCCTAGAAGCCAACGATGAGGTACTAATGCCATCTGGATATGGGTTGAAGAGTTATGTTACATTCGATTACTTCCTAGATGCGATACCTCGCGATCAGCTTGGATTCATTTCAATTTCAATGTTTGATCATGCAGGTACTACCGATCAGCCGTTTAATGGTACATATGAGACTGAGATTGATGGTGTTCTAGTCAATATTACAGTTGACCCTGTTGATGGCGGATATGGCTTTGAGTACACCCCACCTGTCGTTCCTGCTGGTGATTACCCTCTCTGGATTAATTATTCAGGTTCCCAATGGTACTATCCTGCCACAAACAATTCTACTATTCGCATCCAAGGTCTAGCTTCGGTTTCTGCCGTTCTTGCTCAGAGTTGGACTCATATTGGCGACACAAATTATGTCACAGGTGAGATTAGAGATACGAACATCACAGGTTCTCCACTAGTATTAGGGAACAATTCCTCTATTACAGCCACACTTGAGATTCCGGGTACTGGTCCTTCAGGTCCGATGGGTGAGCCTCCTGCTCCTGACATAATTCCACTGGGTGGAACTTGGTTAGACGTGAATAATGGAACTTACAATCTTTCATTCACGGTTCCAACTACTGTTGGAGCCGGGGTATATTCGCTCAATATTGAGGTGGACTTCAATTCAGCATCTCCGATAGGTGGGGCGTATTTCTACACTGAGCAGGGTGCTTCAATCGATATTGGTGTCGAGTCTGAAGCGGTCTTGGCTACAATCGATCCACCATCAACTGTAACAGCTGGAGATATACTAGTGGTTAATGCAAGTGTCCGCGACGTCGCTGATGGGAGTAACATTACCGGTGCAGCAGTCCAGTTTATCTGGGATTGGGATGGCCCTAACAACCAATCATTACAATCGGTAACTACCGGTTCTCCTGATGGTATCGCACGATTCAATCCGGTGATTCCTGTTTCAGTGGCACCTGGATACTACACAGTTCGAATTCTTATGGCAGATGATGTAACTGACCCACTGTCTACTGGTTCTGCTCGTTGGATTGGTAATCATACAGATCTGAATATCACTGTTCTTGTTCCGACGATCATCTCTAATGTAGTGATTACTCCACCGACCTTCCTTACTGCAGGTTCTAACTTCTTGCTTGAGGGACAAGTTGAGGATGCAAACGATCCGAGTAGAAATTTCTCTGGTCCAGTTGACATCACAATATTCTTTGAAGGCAATTCCAGTGAAGTATTGATTTCTTCGTTTACTACTACAGTGAATGGTAGCTTCAACCTCACTGTGCCTACTGACCCTGCTGGTGATGGATTATCTAGTGGAAACAAAACTCTGGTTGTTGGTGTTCTAGAAGGTTCTAGTCCGTTCTATCTTCCAAGTAATCTTACTCAGAATGTCCTCGTCAAGGGGGTGACTGACTTTACACAGACGACTCCATTAATCCCTGTAGTTGTGAATCGCGGTGATTCTATTGATTTCGGAGCAACACTTGTCGAGGCTAGCGATAACAATCGTCAGTTAGGTAATCAGACAATCAGTGCTGTATTCCATGATACTCTTCTTCCAGATGAAATTACCAATGATACTACTGGAGTTGTTAGTTTCAATTTCAGTATTCCTGACTCACACCCGCTTGGATTAGTCGATATGACTCTATCTTATGCTGGTAACTTCACATTGCTTGGAACAGATCGAACATTCAGTACGGTGACGGTTCGAACAATCACAATCCTTGTTGTCGATCCGATTGTGGCGAATCCAACTGCTGGTGACACGTTCAATGTCACGGGTACGCTAACTTCTGAGAATGGTTCAGGTATTATTGATCGTAATGGTAATTCTCTACTACCTTCATTGGTGATTACAATCGATGGTTTCTCTGATACATTCACGGCTACAAATGGTACTGTATATGATGGAAATTGGACGGCTACAATTACGCTTGATCAGGCGTTCCCGAGAGGAACTCATAATCTCAATGCGTCGTTCACACCGACGGTGAACTATTTCCTTGCATCTACCAATGGCACTACATTTGACAGTCGTGGCTACACAATTCTAGACTTTGCAGACCCTCTAGATCTTGATCCTGATCGTCGTACTATCCGTGGTAACAATGTGACAGTGGGCTTGGGGCTCTTCGATAATGCGGGTGACGCCGTTGAAAATGCTACAGTCAATATCACGATTGAAGGCCTTACTTCATTCGATATCATGACGGATTCAAGTGGATTCGCAGTTGGTAACTTCAGTGTTCCATCTTCTTGGCCTGTTGGTTTCATGACAATCAATGCGAGCTATGCTGGCCTTGCAGGATCAACGGGAGTTGTAGGTGATGAGACGTTCACCCGCGTTGTAATTCTCGCGCCGACGTTCCTCACACTCGATTCTGTGGAAGGCGATCTCGTTGCAGGTCAGACGATTTACGTTAATGGGACCTTACTTGATGAAAATGGGGCAGTACTTCTGAATCAGACCGGTGATCCAGTGGGTGGATTGATTCATCTCGCGATGGATGGTATTGATACAGGTGCATCTACGATTGTGTTATCTGATCCAAGTACTGGTTCGTGGAGTATAGCATACACTTTGCCACTGGAGACCACCCCAGGAACTCACAATGTTTCTGCATCTTTCCTTGGAGGATTCCTTTGGGTAGATCCGATGGGTGAAGGTGATTCAGTCAACCCTGAGTTCTATTTGGGTTCGATTGCGAGTTTAGAATTCGATGTCTCAGTGCCTACAGAAGTAAGACTCTTTGGAGGCGGAACAGAGGTTGTTCGTGAAGATCTTCTCAGTCTCGTAGGAGTGCTATTTGATGTTGCAGAAAGACCTGTTCCAGGGCAGAATCTAACTGTATGGATGAATGGTCAATTCTTGACCAACGTTACCACCGATGCGGAAGGCTCGTTTTCAATACTCTATCCGGTTCCATTGGATATGGATCTTGGAACCCAGACAGTTGAGGTGCGATTTGCAGGTGCTCCGCTCTACCTCCCATCGACGAGTTCGACTTCTTTTGAGGTATTCGCTCCGACAGTTCTCACCGTCGATGCGATTGATACCGCTGCTGTAGGCGATGAGGTCTTGATTACAGGTACTATACGAGACAATCTACCAGATGGTTGGATTCCCGGTCATTTCGTTACTGTGCGTGTGGATAATAGCATCATTGGGACCGCAACAACCGAATCAGATGGTTCATGGAATCTCAGCTGGGTTGTTGGTCCAGCGTTCTCTATTGGAGATCATCTCATATTCGCTTATGCGGAGCCACAGGGTTACTATCTAGGGGGGGATGCAAATACATCGATTACCATCAAGCACAATGCGATCTTCACAGGAGTTAATCTCGATAACGGTGGATTCGCCACTCGTGGAGATACTTGGAATCTCTCTGGTTCGCTCGTAGATGGGGACACTAGTCCTCAGATCCCAATCGAGGGCGCGACAGTAATTATCGAGGTTGATGGACAGCAGATTACAACCGCACTTACCGGTGCAAATGGGAGGTTTAGTGTAGAGATCCCCGTAGAGTTCTCTTCTGATCGTGGGGCACACACGATTCGTGTGAGTTACGAGGGTAATGACCAGTTTATTGGTGATGATGCAGAGGTTACTGCATACACCTGGGCAGACATCATTGTCGAGATACTTGGCGTATCTGACAATAATATTCGTTCAAATGCGTCCCATCCGATTGAGATTACAGGTCGTATACTCGAGGTGGGCGGAACAGGTAATGTCGTATCTGGGGCTTCTCTATCTCTCTTATGGGAGGATTCCCCTGAGACTACTGCTATTGTCTCATGGGATAATGCAACTGGCCAGTTCACAATCTCAATGGTTGGAAGGGCTCCTATGCAGGCAGATCTTCAGTTCGATATTCAAGTCGCGCAAGATGATGTCCGTTGGTTCAATTCTGGTGAAGAAATCGGCATTGACGCCTTCCTGATGATTCCGGCCTCATTCTCCGCTGATTCTGTTATTGTCGCATTAGATTCAAGGGAGATTATCGGTTTTGTTCGAGTCGTGGCTGATGATAACGGTTTACCGTTAGCCAATATTTCGATTTCAGCTATCTTGTCTAACCAATCATCTCAGTTGACACAGTTTGGTAAACTCACGGATGAGTTTGGCATCTTCGAGTATTCCTTTATCAGCCAAGCGCCATTACCGCCATTCTCAGATCAAGCACATTGGGGTCAGTTCAACATCACATTGGATAGTACTTCTGACGTCATTGCACCTAATGACAGAGGCGATTTACTCAACCTAAGAGTCGACTTACAGTATGAGCAGTTAGAAGAGGTATCCTCGGGTCTTTCAACCACCTCTATTGCTCTCCTAGTTCTTCTACTAATCAGTGCTTCAGTAGTTGGTTATCGTCTAAGGAATCGTAAGACTGCTCTAGAAGAGATGCAGGACATATTCTCTTACACTGCGGAGTTATTGGCAGCAGGCGACTCGATTCGTGAAGCAATTTTCAACTGCTATGAAGACCTCTGTCTAGTATTGATGCAGAGTGGTTTCTTGCGTCGTGACTTTGAGACTGTTCGTGAGTTTGAAGTTGCCATTCGACAAGCTCTTCCTATTCGCGAATCTGCTCTGGAGGCTCTCGATGCTGTTTTCGAAGAGGCTCGTTATTCTGCCCATGAAATGGGGGAGCAGCACACAGCTACTGCTCAGCAGGCGTTGGCAAACGTGGTCAGTGAGATTCAGAGTATTGAGGAAATCCCTGGGCGCTGATTACATCATTCGAGGCGGATATCTATTCCGCCATCAGTGAATCGAGCATTAGCAATCGAGATTCCACTTGGGAGTGGAGTGATAATGGATTCAAGGCCCTCACGGTCAATTCGAATAAATTCTGTAGAATCAATACGGCCTGTGAATACGTCGAGTCCTTTCAATGGGATTTTATTCATGTGAATGTGTACTCCATCGTGCATTGGAGTTACATCCAGAGATGCTCCTGATAGTTCACTTGCGAGAATATGTGCTCCGGCTTCCCGTGTCATTTCAACAAGTTCTCCGGTTTGGCGTGCGAATGTATCAGCTTGAATGGCCGCATCGAGTGTTCCAAGATCGCGGCGTATGAATCGCTGATGAAGTGCAGAAGCATCCATTTCAAGTCCGGGCGGTGTATCTTCTTCGTTCTCTGAATTCAGAACAACTGGTGTCCACTCAACCTTCTCCATGGAATTAGTTGGGGCCGCCGAAGGTCATCAACCCGTCGTCTCATTCAGTGGTACGTGCTGGCTCAGGATGTCGTTGAAAGAATCGTCGAACTAGCCTCTCAGTGGTCTCTGAGTTATCGGTATGGAACATGTTCAACCCCATTGGAAGGCATGCCTTGTATCCTCTATCGCCGACCCGTCGCTCAAGGACTAGGACTATCGCACGATCTTCTGCTTTTCGGATGGCTCTTCCCATTGCTTGCAGGATGGCATTCATTGCAGGTTGTGCAGCCGAGTACTTCCAAGCATTCCGTTCCCCGAAGCGGTCTGAGATGTAGTCACGCAGTGCTTGGTTTGATGCTGTAGGGGGCGCCATTGGGATGCCGACACATACTACTGCATCCAGTATGTTACCTTCGTAGTCAATACCTTCTGAGAGTCGAGCATTGTATACTCCTGCGAGTAGGTATCGTGGACCGGAATCTCTCGAGCTACGAAGACGATCGAGCACATCTTGTACCCTGCTTTTCGACCAAGTTCTCTCTTCAATTATTAAATGACGATTTGGCCATGACCCATCTTCGATTATTTCTTCCAACAGGTTGTAAGAGGGGAGGAAAACAGCGACGTGACCAGGAGTTTTTCGGAGCAATCCATGGATATGCTCGCGGATTCGATGTGTGTTTGCGGCACTTCTATCCTTGTAACGCGTTGTTACATCTGTAGCAAGGACAACAGGTCGTCGATCGCTTTCGAAGGGGCTAGTGTATTCTTTGTAAGATACTGATTTTTCCTGTGGAATTCCGAGAATGTCTCCGTACATTGAGGGTGGGAATAAGGTGCCAGACATCAAAATCCCTCCTGCAGCCTCCTTGAGAAGGGGTCTTGCAACGACGCCTGGATCAAGTAGATGTGTTGTGATTCTTCCTTCTTCACCCAGTATGTCGAATACAGTAGCAAGGGCAGAGTCGCCTTGACGCATATAGAGGATATCCAGCAATTCCGCTAGGCGATGGCATGCAATTTCAGGATCTGAATCTAATGCTTCGTCTATCTCGATTCGAACCGATTCTAATGTTCGAATAAATCGGGGCATAGTCATTGGTTCATCCAAGGTCCCTTCAAGCGAGGATTGGAAAATCTCCAATAATTTTCCAGGATCAGTCATTTGTTCCTTATCATCGCCAAGAACTCGTTTGAGATTGTTCAGATGTTTCCCTACCTGTTCTCGTATTCTAATTAGGGCCTTTTCTGCGAGCAAAGCCTCTTCTGCATCTCCAGTCCAAGCCTCTGCACCATCTTCTTCCAATGCTTTCGCGACTACTTTGTCTTCGTTGCCACGGTGTTCTTGCATCTCGCTAACGCAGTCACGAAGCACCTTTGCAGTCAATCTTCTTTCCAGACCTCTCCGAATTCTATCTGGGAGGTTGTGTGCTTCATCAACTACCAAAATCGAATTTGTAAGCTCAATGCCCATTGATTCAAGTGACGCTTCCCTTACCTTGTCGATGAATACGTGATTGTAATCAAAAACAATCAGATCACAATCTTTCGCGCATTGCCTAGCACATGCCCAGGAACAGACCTTTCTCTGCTTTCCTTGGTTAACCACATCGTCAACATGTTTGGGTTCCTCGAAGATATATCTTCTCAGTCCTTCTCTAGCATCCTGTAAAACGTAATCACTCACCCCGAATTCACAACTACATTTTCCTGTGAATCGATCCAAATCTACACACATAGATTCCCTCCCAATTAGATCAACGAGGCGAACTTTTTCCCCATCTCTGCGGGCGTTAATCTTTCGAACTGTATCTACTACAATTCGATGTTGACTTTGGCGTCCAGTCATGAATAGGACAGTTTTCTTGCCGCCTGGGTGGTCATTTGCTCTAGCTAAGGCCGCGCTAAGTGCTGCAGCGGTTTTACCAATTCCTGTTGGTGCAGCGGCAAATAAGTAGCCGTCCTTTTCCAGAATCGTCATTGCATCCTCAATCATCTCACGTTGACTATCCCTCAGGACATCATGGGCAACGAAGGAGAATGTGGTCGCCACGAAGAGTATCTTCGCGCGGCCCTTCAAGAAGATTCGGTGATGAGCCTCCCGGCCGAATCAATTGGGGGTGCCCCGCCGAAGCGGGGCGGGTGTGTGGGTGATTATCTGGTTGGAAGGGTTCGAAGAGCGCGTATCCTCAATCCCGAAAAGTTGCCCATAATTCTGGAATCCTGGTCAAACCCATGGAGTTCAGTGGATGCATCTAATGCACGATCACGAATTTCATCCATTGGTTCACTGTTGAATATTCGGCGGATAGGTTCTGATTTGGTCGCCTTTGCCAAGAGTCGATTGCGTAGAGCACTACGTAGAGCGACATGGGTGAAGACATTGGTCGCGAGGGGGCGCTGAGGCCCCCCCGCATTGGTTGAGTTCCCATCCCCTACCATGTCCATCTGCCTCCACTAGGCTGTGTGATCCTCATTCTGCCGACTCTTATCTTGGAGTTCTTTGAGGCGCTGCTGCATTTTCGTCTCCAGCGTCTCGGTCTGATTCATGACTGAAGTCATATGATCGCGTAGAGCGTAGCGGGTTACTGTTTCAGGTGTGTCACCGTGAATTTGACAGAATGTGTCGAGCTTCTCTGTCAAATCTGGCCCCAGATCTACCTTCACCGTCCCACCTACTGCTCGTGAGGGACCGGATTCTAGTAGGAGTCGCACTGCGTGTCGAATAACATCTGAACGATTACGCATTCCATCGAAACCAACCAATTGTTCGAGCATCATCAGGTGATCCTCTGGGATTCTAAGCGAAACCATCGGGCTGTTGTTGGCCATATCCTCCTGCCCTCCGGCCTACCTGTTATGCCGGCATCATATGAATGTATTGCAAATGAAATACGTTTGTATTACAACGATATTCTACTCTTCTTCATCATCGCGTATCCTGTTTTCATTCCACAATTTCCAACCGATTAGTCCAATTAGGGTTGAAGTTGCATGGCCAATAGAAATGGCTGCATCTGTACCGTAACTAGTGTAATTCCAAACCTCGAATAAGAAAACGAGTAACAAGGGAAATTGTGGTTTCTTGGCATGATAAGCTAGTGCTCCCAAAGCCCCAAACATTCCAATTGATCCACCTCTGAATGACCTACTCATGACGTATGAAAATAGGTCAATATCTGGATTTATGGCAAAGCCGACATTGTAAAAAAACGCCATAAGCATAGAAGTTAGCGCACTTGTTCCGATGAAAATTATCGCTGCACTTTTCCAATTATTATGTGCCTCAAACGATTGTAAAAAGAAAATTATTCCTGCTGTAACATACATTGCGTGTACTGTATCCCAATGTGCAAAGGGTGAAATCAATAACGAGAATAGGAAAATTAGAGGATTAGTAGTCAATTCATTTGGGTCCATTCTAGCGATTTGTTCACTTATTATTCTTAGATCATAGAACATACTTCCTTCTAGAGCCTCATCAATTAGCATGACATAAATCCAAACGATTACGAGATACAGAATTGTAAATCGTCGTGATTGTAAGATTTCTATTGGGTTGAGTAGTCTACCCGATGCATCCTTCCATGGTGCTACAAATCCAAGTAAATTTTTGGAAGTATGTTGTGACCTAGAAGGAGAGTAATTCTTGTCCCCCACATATTATTATCATTTTTTTCTTCATTTGAACCCTCTCCTAAATACGAATTGATGCATTGCCAGATTCAATATCAAAGGAATGGAAGCATTATCCCGCCAGCTATAGCAAACATCACACATGCTATTCCTCTATCGATAATCTTCCAGGATTCAGGATTTTCAAGCACATTGGAGAGTCTTCTTGCTCCATACCCTAGAGCAAAGAAGAACAGGAATGAGGCAAGTGCAGCACCCAACGCAAACCAAAATCGGTTGTCGGCCGAGTATCTACTGGATGCTCCGCCTATCAGAATGATTGTGTCAAGATATACGTGGGGATTGAGGAATGTGAATGCAAGCACTGTACCAATAGTGGGTCCTAAACTCAATTCCTCTTCCTTTCCTAGAGACATTCCGATTGGATTCATTGAGGATTTGATTCTCAGTATCCCGTAGCCCGTGATGAATGTGGCAGCAGCCAGAGAGATGAGAAATTCCGCATTTTCAATACCCGCGAGGATAGATCCGAATCCTAATACTCCTATACAAATCAGAAATGCATCGCAAAAAGAGCAAACTAGGCAGACAGCAAAAACGTGTGATTTTAGTAGGCCTTGTCTGACTACGAAGATATTCTGTGGCCCTATGGCTAGAATTAGGCCCAAACTTAGGGCGAACCCTTCGATGCCTGCTGACCAGAAATCCATGACTTAAGGGCGGAGCCCTCCACCTTGAACTGGTCGTTCTGTGTGAATGGATGATATACGGGAACTGAATCCTGTAGCCATGGGCGCAACGAGTGGAGACCGGGGTCGATACATTCTACTTCGCATTGTCGAGGTCGCAATGGAAGATGACATTCTAACCGATGATGAATCTGCGATATTAGATGTCATTGCATCTGTGATGGGACTGGGGTCATCAGATGTTCAGGATTCGTTAGCAATTGCAAGTGGTTCGATGTCGTCTCCTCATTCTGATGATGATATTCGAGCACACAACCGTCGGCATCTTGGCGATATGGCCCTGTACCAGAATGTTCTGATTACTTCTCTGGATGATGAGGTCATTACTGATGATGAGATGGCAATGTTAGATGTCCTTCGTCGAGTACTTGGTCTTCAGAGTGATGAACACGCTATGATGGTAGAGCAAATCCGCCTCCTTGCATCTCGTTCTGAAGGATCCGAACGCCTTACTGAAAGGATGGAGCGTTACCTTGTCAGGCATCCATTCGCTTGAATACTGATTGCCCCTGCATACGAATGCACTATATCTCCGAAAAAGCCTCATTCGTCTGATGAGACGTATTGCTGCCGTACTGTTTGCCTCCCTATTTCTTGCGCATTTGATTTCTGTGTCTGTATTGAACTCAGATGGTGAGTCAAATATTTCTCCTCTTGAGGAGGTACCGTTGACTTCGTACGTCAGCAGTAGCCAGTATCTCTGGCATCAAAACGCAGGTGGAAGCAATTCAGATAATGTCCGTGGCTTGGATGTGGATGATCAAGGAAATATCTACGTCTGCGGGAACTATCATCAGATTGCATATTTCGGTGCATTCAGTACTCCTACCTCCTCCAGTGGGAGCTCAGACATTTTTGTTGCTAAGTTATCATCCACAGGTGACTGGCTTTGGGTCAAAACTGCAGGTTCTACCAGTACTGATTACTGCTATGATATCGACGTGGATGGGGGCGGAAATGTGAGTATCACAGGCACCTTCTACAATACTATTTCATTCGGTAGCACCTCATTCTCTTCATCTGGATCACTCGATGCTTATGTTGCGGTTTTAGATACCATGGGTAATTGGTTGTGGGCACAGAAAATTGGTGCTAGTAGTAGTGATTATGCATACGGCATTGCTCTCGCAGATTCGGGTAATGTTTACGTTACTGGATATTGGTCATCTGGAACCTTGAATTTCGGTTCAGCGGGTTCCATTTCTTGCAGTAGCTGTTATTCTGATGCTTTCATTGCAAGCCTCGATTCTCAAGGAAATTGGCGCTGGGCACAGAGGATGAGTGGAAGTTACTACGAGCGTGGACGCGACGTCGCGGTTGATGCCCAAGAAAGAGTGTATGTTACGGGAGAGTTCTCTTATCAGATTGACTTTGGATCCACTAGTCAGTACAATTACCATGCTTACGATTACTGGGGATTCATAGCTCAATATTCCTCTACAGGTGCATACAGTTGGTCCCAGAAGTTTGGTTACTCCTCGTATGAGACTTATCCCGAAGCAATCGAAGTGGATGATGGTGGCAATGCAACAGTTTGTGGTCGATTTTACTATTACACTGAGTTTTCATCTAATCGTCTGAATGCCTATGGTGGTAGTGGTTGGGATATGTTCGTAGCTCAAATTTCACCCACTGGTAACTGGAACTGGCAGCAGCAAGGCGGAGGTAGCAGTACAGACTATTGTTACGACGTCGATGTCGAATCCTCGACCGGTGAGGTAGCCGTAACAGGTTACTACAACAGTGCAGCATGGTTCGGCCAATATGGTGTGAACTCGATAGGGAGCAATGACGTCTTCATGGGAACATTATCATCGAATGGCGCTTGGAATTGGGTCAACCACCATGGTTCGACCTCTAGTGATACCGGATATGGCGCCGCAATTCTCGGTGATGAGACTTATTTTGCATTCAACTACCCAACTGGACTGACGATAAATGGGAATTCTGTTCCACATTACGGAAGTAATGATCTTGCTATTGTTGTGCATGGTGTCGATACGGATGGAGATAAGGTAGGGGATCGAACTGATCAATTCCCTCTAGACTCGACTCAGTGGTCCGATCTTGATGGAGACGGATACGGTGACAATTGGGCTGATTCTTCTCTTAATGGAAGCCGAATGGGTGGTCCCGGCGTCTACGTGGATTTCGCTACAACCCCCGATCATTGTCCTGTTGTGGCGGGGAATAGTACACGTGACGTCTATGGTTGCCCTGACTTAGACAGTGATGGACAATCTGATTCTAATGATGACTTCCCTAACAATTCTACTCAATGGTCTGACAATGATGGTGATGGTTTTGGGGACAATCCTGATGGCGAGGGTTTCGATGATTGTCCCAATGTTTGGGGGACTTCATGGAAAGATACCTTTGGTTGCACCGATTTAGACTCTGATGGATGGTCTGATCTTGCAGACGATTTCTTCAACAAACCATCGCAATGGAATGACACTGATGGAGATGGTCTCGGAGATAATTGGAGGATCGATTCTTGGAACTCCTCCAGATTGAGTCATTGGCCTGGTCATTGGATTGCTGGTGCATATCTTGCTGACCCAAGTCCTCTTGATCGTGACAATGACGGATTTGAAGACGTTGAATTAGATATGTCAATGGGCCCGTATGACGATTGTCCAGATGAGCCTGGAGATTCTTTCCGTGATAGGTACGGCTGTGTTGATACGGATGGTGATGGTTGGTCAGATTTATTTGATGACATGCCAGAAAATTCGGATCAATATGCAGATTCAGATGGCGATGGATATGGGGATGCACCTGGATTCCCAGATTCAGATGATTGTCCAACACGCTTAGGTACCTCTTCAATAGACGCAATTGGTTGCCCCGACAATGATGGTGATGGCATTTCTAACGATGGGGATGAATGTCCTACGGATTATGCCAATACGATGAATGGATGTCCAGATACCGATGGAGATGGCTATCCTGATACTGCTGAATCAGGCCTCATTGATGACTGCCCTCAAGAAGCAGGTACATCGACAATCGATCTCATTGGATGTCTTGATTCAGACGGGGATGGTTGGTCTGATTCTGGAGATGCTTATCCTAACGATGCCACCCAGTGGAGTGATGTTGATGGGGACGGCTATGGGGACAATGAAAATGGGACAGACGCAGACGATTGCCCTGGGAAATCAGGGACTTCCACAACTGGCGGTCTTGTAGGTTGTGAAGACAGTGATTCAGATGGTTATGCAGATATCATTGATGGAAATTCAACTATTCCTGGAGGGTGGGCCCTTGATGCTCGTCTCTGGTCTGATAGTGATGGTGATGGATTTGCTGACCAGCAGGGGACTGAATTGTCTGATGATTGCCCCCTCGTACCAGGTAATTCTAGTCTTTTCACATTGGGATGTCCAGATACAGATGGAGATGGTTGGGCCGACATAGTTGATCCAGACGACGATAATGATGGCTACTATGATGTCGATGAGTTTGCTGATGGTTCAGATCCTTATGATGCGTCAAGTCTTCCTGTTGATCTCGATGGAGATAATACTCCTGATCGTCTCCAGCAAGAAGCGGGGCTAGATCCCGTAATCCAATCTGCGCTTTCTCTCGCTATCCTTGCAATCATCGCTATTGGTGCGGGTATGTCTGTGCTCATTTGGCGCTCTTCAACCAGTCGTCGTTCTAACTATGAGAAAATTCGAA
The DNA here is from genome assembly GCA_002712285.1 of Methanobacteriota archaeon. GTDB lineage: Archaea > Thermoplasmatota > Poseidoniia > Poseidoniales > Thalassarchaeaceae > MGIIb-N2. Next base: position 24,928 of record PATC01000030.1, on the reverse strand, counting down.
CTCTATTAGATGAGGCTGAAGGTTTTGAGGGCCTAATGGAGGTGGAGACGGATATCGAATCGTTGTCTGATAAGGGTGGCATCGATGCGGGACAGGCTGCTCTTCTATTCGATCGTCTTGGGGACCGTCGATACAAACTCGAGGAAGAGATGCGTGCTGCTCAACAGGCCGAATGGTGGGCACAACAACAAGCTCAGGGGCAACAGTGGGCTGAATGGCAGCAACAACAGCAGGGTTGGAACCAACAAGGTTGGGACCAGCAACAGCAGGGTTGGGACCAGCAGCAAGGCTGGGGCCAGCAAGGCTGAGGTTGTTCTTCGTTCGAGCGTAGCATTGATGATGAGAGTGTAAGGCTCCCCCTACAATGAAGGTCATCAATGACACCATCCATGGCTCCTTCGAGATTGATGGAGTTCGCGAAGATCTGCTTGCGACACCGGAGTTCAATAAACTAAGTCACATCAAGCAACTTGGGCTCGCCCATCTTGTATTTCCCGGTGCACACCATACCCGTTTTGAGCATTCTCTTGGAGTTTCACACCTTGCTGGGCGGATGGCTTCAAGTCTGGATCTCGACCCTCATGAGTGTATGACTGTAGAAGTTGCAGGGATGCTTCATGATGTGGGGCATGGTCCTTATTCGCATACATTGGAACACATCTTGCATGAGCGTGGGGGGGCCGATCACATGCATATTACAGAGGGTATCATCACAGGGGATTATGAGATACTTTCAGATGATGAGCAACGGATTCTCGGCAAGCGTCAAACGGTTCCTGAGATTCTAGAGTCGCATGGAATCGATCCACAAGAGGTAGCCTCGCTAATTCGTGGTCCGGATGCAGGTGGTAAAGAGAGGAATTTGTTTCACTGGGGTGAAGGAGCAGAATCCTTCGAATCTGCCGACCATACTCTTGCTAACCTCGTGCATGGCCCTGTAGATTGTGATCAGATGGATTATCTTCTTCGTGACGCTCATTTCACGGGTGTACGTCATGGAATTATCGATCACGATCGCCTCATTCAATGCCTCACACGTCATGGTGGAGATATTGCGGTGACAGAAGGTGGTCTTTCCGCTCTTGAAGGCATGATGACTGCTCGTGCTCTGATGTACAGTGCTGTCTATTTCCATCGAGTTACTCGAATCACTGAGGTAATGCTCTCTCGGGCAGTCGAGCGTGCTGGTGACCTTTTACCTGAAGCGAGACAGATGCAACGTATGGTTGATGCCGAAGTATGGCATGCTCTCGATCAGGCAGGCCCATTCTCACGTGATATTTTGAAGCGTCTGAAATATCGTCGTTTGATGAAGAATAGTATCACGCGTCGGATGGATGAGTTGACATCTGAGCAAATCGATAGATTAGTCCACCTCGCTACACATTCTGAAGATCGGATACAGATTGAAGATCAGATAGCACAGCGTGCAGGCTTAGACCCAGGCTACGTGGCAATAGACGTCCCGTCTGTCAAACTCCTTCTTTCAGAACCACGTATGGCTGCAGTTGATGTCCGGGTGGTTGGTAAAGATGGCCGAACACGTTGGTTCAAGGAACATACTCCAATTGCTGATGCATTGAGAAAGCGCCAAGTAAGCCAGAATGCGATGTCCGTCATCACTCTACCTGAAGCGGTCAAGGATGTCGCTGTGATAGCTGAACGAATTATCTACTCATGAGTGATATAACTCATGATTTCCTCCTTAGGTTTCACTACTGGCTCTCGTTAATAAGCGAGGTGACTAGTCGCGAGGCCAACCAAGGGTCAATTACCTGGGAGTTGAAAGGATGCACAGCCACCTTAAGCAAGTTTACGAGAATGTGAAGAAGAGAGATCCTGACCAGCCAGAGTTCCACCAGGCTGTGCTAGAGGTTCTAGAAAGCCTGACTCCTATCGTGGATGAACGCCCTGAGTTCTTATCTGCAAATATCTACAATCGCGTGGTTGAACCTGAGCGACTAATCCAGTTCCGTGTCCCATGGGTCGATGATGAAGGAAACATGCAGGTGAACCGTGGTTTCCGAGTTCAATTCAATGGAGCGATTGGCCCTTACAAGGGAGGCTTCCGATTCCATCCTTCTGTCAATGCTTCGATTCTCAAGTTCCTCGGATTTGAGCAGATCTTCAAGAATAGCCTAACGGGCCTCCCGATGGGTGGTGGAAAGGGTGGATCTGACTTCAATCCGAAGGGTAAGTCCGACAATGAAGTAATGCGATTTTGCCAAGCTTTCATCGGGGAGCTTTGGCGCCATATCGGCCCTGATACGGATGTTCCTGCAGGTGATATCGGCGTAGGCGGTCGAGAGATTGGCTATATGTTTGGGATGTACAAGAAGATGGCAAACGAGTGGTCTGGTGTTCTAACTGGTAAGGGTCTTCCTTACGGAGGTTCTCTAATCCGCCCTGAGGCTACAGGTTACGGCTGTGTCTACTTTGTTCGTGAGATGCTCGCGACTAAGGGAGAGAGCATGGAAGGCAAGCGCGTTGCAATATCTGGAAGTGGAAATGTTGCACAATTCGCAGCCGAGAAGGTTCTCGATCTTGGTGGCATCCCCGTAACTTTCTCTGACTCAAGTGGTTACATTTACGATCCAGCAGGTATCGACCGTGAAAAACTCGCATGGGTCATGGATCTCAAGAACGAGCGACGTGGTCGAATTCGAGAGTATGCAGATCAATTCGAAGGAGTCGAATATCACGAATCCAAGCCGGAACCATCTATGAACGGTCTGTGGTCTGTTGATGTCGATGTCGCCCTGCCATGTGCAACTCAAAACGAACTCAATGGAGAAGAGGCTGCAGCTCTAGTCGCTAACGGTGTAATGGCCGTTGGTGAGGGTGCAAACATGCCTTGCACTCCTGAAGCAGTCGAGGCTTTCCAGAAGGCGGGTGTTCTTTTCGCTCCAGGAAAAGCATCCAATGCTGGTGGTGTCGCAACTTCTGGTCTTGAGATGTCTCAGAACTCTCTGAGGATGTCTTGGACTCGCGAAGAGGTTGACGAGAAGCTCGATGGCATCATGGTTGGAATCCACAAGGCAGCCTATGAGACGGCCGAGAAGTATGGTCGTCCACATGACTACGTATTCGGTGCGAATGTAGCTGGTTTCCTAAAGGTCGCAGAGGCTATGCTTGCCCAGGGTTCTTGGGGCTAATCACTCGCCTGTATCTTCGTCGACCAAATTTGGGCCGTTAGGTAGAACCGGTGGATGCATCGCAGCAGCGAGTAGTGCGCACATTACACATGAGATGATGATTGATCCACTAGTTGCGTGGATTGTCCACCCATACGGTTGAATGAATACCTCTCCGTGAGCGGTGATTGCCCATTGCGAACCATCGAAGTTCTTCTGGCGTCCCAAAGAAGTCAAGCATAGCCATAATTTCTACTCAGGGTCTACCTGATATAACGAATGCCGAGAAAATCATACGATTTGGATTCAAACCATAGTGGGAGCAGGATGATCGTCGGACTTGTCGTCTGGAGTCCTGACTCTAGACCAGACATTAGTCATGAGTTCATCATGATGTTTCATGCAATAGTGGAAACGCCGATACGCCTCCCTGAATGAGTATGCTTTCTTGCCAGTTGCCACAAGGAAACCTTCCGGTGAGAGTCGTGAAATGACCTCACCATCCTCGGTGCATCCTGGGTGGTCACAATTCGGCATCCAATATCCTCTCCACCTCACATCACTTCAATGATTGCTTGTAGTTTCATTCTGGAACTTCATCTTCAGTCGTTTCGGGATCGATTACCACCAATGCCATATTTGCTTCGACATTATCTCCTTCTGCACAGTTTACTGCGCTTACAGTTCCAGTTACAGGAGCTGTTACCTCATTTTGCATTTTCATTGCCTCAAGGATGAGAATAACTTGGCCTTCATTTACTAAATCCCCAGGGGCTACTTCGAGAGTGACAATCTTGCCAGGGATGCTTGTTGAGACTGTTCCAGATTTCCCTCGACTTTTCCCACCTGTGCTACGTCGCCTAGGAGTTGCTACCTCGGCGCCTTCAGGTAGGGTGATGTTGTAAGTGATACCTCCAACTGAAGCGCTCAGATTACCATCCTCTCCTTCCTCAATATCGACAGAGAATTTCTCCCCATCGATTTCAATCTCATAGGTCTCCATATGGTTCACCTCCAAGTGCTACGGCTGCTTCGATTTTTCAGTAATGAAGGGCGCCCGAAGCGGTTATTGCGGTGGTCTTGAGCGTAAGCGGGACCTAACATTCGACCAATATCAGCACGATTTTCTGAAACGTTCTGTGTATGTAGGCGGATAGCCATGGCCACAGCTAGACGGATTTTCGTGTTGTCATTCACTAACTCTGCATCCCGAGATTCGCGCAGAATTCTCCCTACCTGTTCTGTGAATGTAGGCTCTGAGTCCATTTGTATGCCTCACAGGGGTATATTTCCATGCTTTCTTGCCGGACGTGTCTCTTCTTTATCCATAAGATGGCCAAGGGCTCGAATCAGACGATCACGTGTTTCTGTAGGGTCGATTACGTCGTCGAGGTAGCCCAATGATGCAGCCTTGTATGGAGTTGCGAAGGATTCTGTATAGTCCTCCACAAGGCGTGCACGTTCTTGTTCGGGGTTTGCAGCATTTTTGATTCGACGACGATGGATGATTTGTACGGCTCCATCTGCACCCATTACGGCAAGTTGAGCTGTAGGCCAAGCGATATTGTAGTCGCCTCTGATATGTTTTGATGACATTACGTCGTACGCTCCGCCGTAGGCCTTACGGAGAATCACGGTGAGCTTAGGTACCGTTGCTTCGGCGTAAGCATAGAGGAGTTTCGCTCCATGACGAATGATACCTCCCCATTCTTGACTCGCACCAGGAAGGAATCCCGGCACATCAACGAGTGTTACGAGTGGAATGTTGAACGCATCGCAGAATCGAACAAACCTTGCAGCTTTCACGGACGCATCAATATCGAGACATCCTGCGAGAACCTTAGGTTGGTTCGCAACGATGCCGACGGAGTTACCGTTGAGTCGGGCGAATCCACAAACAATATTCTGTGCAAAATCGGCCTGTACCTCTAGGAATGCACCATAGTCGACGATTCCTTCGATAGCAGTCATCACATCGTAGGGTTTCGATGGATCCGAGGGAACAAGGGCACGTAATGTATCCTCGTCCACTGAAGGTTTACCTGTGTTACGCGAAGGAGTTCTCTCCAGATTATTCGACGGCAGATGTCCAAGTAGGTCACGAACGAGATCAAGAGCATCTTCGTCACTTTGTGCAGTGAAATGAGTAACCCCTGAACGTGAAGCGTGTGTATTTGCTCCGCCTAGTTCCTCAAAACTAACTTCCTCATTTGTAACGGTCTTAATCACCTCAGGGCCGGTGATAAACATGTGAGCAGTTTGATCAACCATCACTACGAAGTCCGTAATTGCTGGACTGTATACTGCCCCACCTGCACATGGACCCATGATGATGGAGATTTGAGGAATGATGCCACTTGCTCGCACGTTTCTGAAGAATATCTCAGCGTAGGAACCTAGTGATGCCACGCCTTCCTGAATTCTAGCTCCTCCGCTATCGTTCATACCTACGACAGGTGCTCCTGTTTTCAGCGCCATATCGAGAAGTTTGCAGATTTTGAGGCCATGCATCTCCCCAAGGCTGCCTCCATAAACGGTGAAATCTTGAGCGTAGCAGTAAACAGTCCGTCCTTCGATCGTACCATATCCGCAGACGACGCCATCACCTGGGATGACATTCTTATCCATGCCAAAATCATTGCATCGATGCTCAACTAGGGCGTCAATTTCCTGAAATGTTCCTTCATCGAGAAAAGCTTCTAATCGCTCACGAGCAGTCATTTTGCCCTTGTTATGTTGAGCATCGATCCTCCCTTGGCCCCCGCCCATTTGTGCTTGAGTTTTCCTCTTGCGAAGGTCTTGGAGCCGGTCTTCAGTCGTCTCCATGCCCTCTTGTTCGTGCAACCTGCCCATAATTCATACCCCTCTGGAGCCCATTCAAACTAGTCGGTTGGTTCAAGACGAGGCGGATTAGTCCAACTCCATGACCCGCCTGCGTATCGTGGTGGCCAAACCGGGCCTCGATGGGCATGATCGCGGTGCCAAAGTCGTTGCTAGAGCCCTTCGCGATGCGGGTCATGAAGTCATTTACACCGGACTTCGTAGGACACCAGAGGAAATTGTCAGGATTGTCGAAGATGAAGACGCAAGCATTGTTGGTCTTTCATCTCTTTCCGGAGCGCATGCATTCCTGTTTCCACGTGTATGTGAATTGCTGAACGAGGCCGGTTTAGGTGACGTTGTAGTATTTGGCGGAGGCATTATTCCTCAAGCTGACCGTCCGGCATTGCATGAGGCTGGAGTAAGAGGGATATTTGGTCCTGGAACTCCAACTGATGAGGTCCTCTCTTTCCTTGAAGAGGTCGTTGAGCGTCGCGCAAATGGTTCACCATGCGGTGTTGGAGAGGGCAGCGATTGGCGTAGGAGTTGATCGTTTGGATTCTATTTCTCTACTCAATGAGGCCAAGAATGGTTCTCGGAGATCTCTTGCTCGTCTACTTTCTTTGATTCAATCAGGAGATACTACAGCCATTGATACTGTGCAAAATCCTCCCGCTTCGCGTTCACTTGGCATTACTGGACCTCCTGGAGTTGGAAAGTCCGTGTTGACTGATCGTCTTGCCTCCGCTTTTTCTGACCGAGGACAACGAGTAGCAGTGCTTTGTATTGATCCATCTTCGCCAGTTTCAGGCGGTTCTTTGCTTGGCGACCGTATGCGGATGGAGGAGAGTGGTGCAGATGAGCGAATCTATGTGCGTAGTGTTGCAACTAGAGATGCAGTTGGCTCTCTCCCGTTTCGTTTGAGCGCCATGGCAGATGCGTTAGCACATGCTGGTCACGACCGTATTCTTATCGAGACAGCAGGAGTTGGTCAAACTGAACTTGGCATCGTATCGATTGCAGATCATGTATTATTGGTAGAGGGGCCAGAGCGTGGTGACATAGTTCAGGCCGAGAAAGCAGGGATTCTAGAGATGGCAGATGTTGTAGTCGTGAATAAGTCCGACTTACCTGGTGCTGAACAGGCCGCTTCTGATTTACGTAGTGGTCTGGAATTTGGTAGGGCATCAACTGTGCCTGTTCTCCTAGTCAGTGCTCTAAACCATACTGGTGTTGTTGACTTGGTTGAGACAATTGAGAATTTGATACCTAGTGATACTGTATCTTCAATGCGTTGGCGGCTCCGTCTTCTCGAATCCTTGCAACAAACAGTACTTTCAGACAATCGATTAGAGGATTTAGTGAGGCGTCTCGGTGATGGTGAAGTAAGCCTTCAACAGGCAGTTCAAGAGCTACTTCAGCCGGAAGATGCTTAGATAGAAATACGATTCAAAGGGCGATTCAGATGTCTGATGTTGTATCAGTTGAAGATATTGAAGAGAACCTGAATGATCACGTTCCTCACTCTGTTGGGGGTCTCTCAGGACATTTGTTCAGAAGATTCATCCATCTTGCAATGGTTATTATTCCAATAATTTACTACTGGGAGGCCGATTTTGTTTCCTCATTTACTGGTTTAGAGCCGAAGCAAATAGTCAGTGTTTGTGCTTTTGCCATCATCCTCTCAGAAGTCATTAGGCTGCGAATCGGGATAGTTGTTTTTGGCCAACGAGAATACGAGAGTAGTCAACCTTCGGCCTTTTTTTGGGGAGGTACATCGGTTTGTCTCACGTTACTCATCGCACCTGATGAGGGCATGAACGGTGCAGCATATGGGCTCCCTCTAATTCTCGGTCTTACACTCGTTGACCCAATACTTGGAGAACTCCGTCGTGCAAATGTTTCGACAGAGAAGGTAATCCTCTGTGGCTACCTATCCACATTAGCAATCTGGATCTTTTGTGCTTACTTTGTAGGTACCCCTTACATCATTGTGCCCTTTGTATCAGCCCTTGTTGTTGCTTCTGAGTGGCCACGTTTGCCTTGGATTGATGACAATGCGACAATGTTACTCATTCCTCTTGGATTCGTGATGCTTCTTTCTCCATTCCTTTGATTCATTCTTCGGGTTAGATTTACAATCCGAATTCAGGTCGGACGGTTATGGCGACTAAGGAGCGTTCTGTCACAGTCGACGTACCTGACTCTGGACCTACTAAGGTGTGGTCGGCTGGAATTTCTCAGAATACGTACCTCTTTGTCTACCTTTTAGCTATGGTCTTGTCTGTTTGGATCTTTGTCCGATTTTGGTAATCCACAACGATTGAAAGCAAATCGACTTCAAGACATGGGTATGTGCGGCATCGCCGGTCAATTAGGTCCCGACGCCCCAGACATCGCTGCTAAGATGGCGTCTTGTTTACATCATCGTGGACCAGATGGTTTTGGTTCCTGGAATGAAGTATTCGGGCCTAACGCCTACATCTCCTTTGGTCATTCGCGCCTTGCTATTGTTGACTTAACTGGGTCGCAGCAGCCGATTGGCAGTGATCATGGGTGTGTTCTGATTCAGAATGGAGAGATCTACAATCATCGGAGGATTCGCTCCGGAAGCACCTATCCGTTTCGAACAAATGGCGATGGTGAGTCTATTCTAGCGGCCCATTCAGAGGCAATCTCAGCATCTAGTTCTTCTAATGAATTTCCTGAAGGCGGACCTCACGGTTGGTTTAGGATAGCAAAAGGGTCTAATCGTGCACTTCGTCATGTGGAATGGATTCAAAGATTGGACGGAATCTGGGGTTTTGCACTTTGGGATCCACGGTATAGTGAACTCATTCTTTGTAGAGACCCTTTGGGCGTCAAACCCCTTCTCCGTTGGCAATCTTCTGAAGGGACCCTGCTTTTCTCTTCTGAAGCTAAATCATTCCGTGCGCATCCAGAATACACGCCTGTGATGGATATGCATGCCCTCGTGGCTCGTCTTGCATTTGAATACCCCTTGGATAATACTACTTTGTTCCAAGGTGTGGCTCAAGTTCGACCAGGTACTGTCGAAACATGGTCAGTCGATAGTAACGGTCGAGCAATTCTCACCGGTGTTGCTCAGTATTCTACCGACAGTGTCACTCCGTTATCTCATGCCAAATCCCCTTCTCCTGAGGAACTTCTAGATGGATTACGTCACGATTTAGCAGATCGATTGATGTCAGATGTTCCCGTTGGTATCGTTCTTTCGGGGGGTCTCGATTCTAGCATGGTTGCAGCACTTGCATATCAGTCGGCTAAGATTGCAGATCGCCCTGTCCCTACATGTTGGACACTCACAGAGAGTGAGGATAATCCTGACCACATTGCTGCTACTGATGTTGCATCTGCCATGGATCTTGATCATACAACTTGGACAATGGATGATGATGTATTTTGGAAGCGTCTCCCGGATTTGAGTTGGTATGGAGAAGATCTTGATGTTAGTGTTCTATTTTTCCAGCCTCTTTTCGAGAAAATGTCGTCGAATGTCACAGTTGGTTTGTGTGGCCAAGGTGCAGATGAGTTACATGCAGGATACCCAAGGTATCGTGACCTAAGATCACATTCTACAGAAGTTGCCTCTCGACTTGCATCGATGAATATCACTGAAGCGCGTGCTTTGGAATCTAAATCTCTACCTTCAAATTTAATTGGTCCTGGACAGGCATGGGTATCACCTCCCCCGTCTCCATCTACTGTTTTTTCCAATCTAGAATCAACATTGCAGTTTGAACTTGATAGAGGACAGTTGACAAATTTCCAACTACGCTTAGTTGATCGCCATAGCATGGCTCACGGTCTAGAAGTCCGTGTTCCATTTCTAGGTCGACGTCATCGTTCTTTATCTCACAAATTACCTATGGACCAACGACTACCTTTAGTCGGACTTGAGAAAATCGCTTTGAGAAAGGCTGCAGCATTGACTGATCTCCCTAGGTCTGTAGTTGACCGCCCTAAACTCCCTGCAGGGACTGCGACTTCTCCTCGACTTCTGGATGAATTCTTACACGAAATGGGTCCAAGAATCCGTGAATGGAATGCGGAGATACCTGCCCTTAATTCAGTACTCGATGGTATGCCTGAAATTGGCCTTGGTCTTCGTTTGTTTCAAGCAATGCATTTGGATCCAAGTAACTCTACAATTTCACCAAACAAAGACCTCATCAGTATCCTTGATGAGGCACCTCCTATGGAGGTGCTAAATTGAGTGGGTTCGATGATGCAATGTATCACTTTGAGCATCGCCGTGATGAAATCAAAACATGGTTGTTTGAACTCCGGAAGAAAGCCTCCTTACCATTCTACGGTTCCTTCGATATTCGCGATGCTGGTTGGAAAGCATCAGTAGTAGATGCCAATGCTTTCCCAGCAGGATTCAACAATATTGATACTCAAGATTACCCTGTTCTGGCTTCTGGATTTTCTGATTATCTACATTCGGTACTTCCTAATGGGGGGCGGATTTTACTTTGGCCAGAGGCACACACGAGGAACGATGCTTATCTTGAGAATGTATTCGTTCTCAGCAATCTACTCAGATCAGATGGAATCACAGTCCTTGTCGGTACGGATGAACTACCACCGATGGACGTTGAGGTTCAAGGGGGTATTCTGAAACTGAGTCAAGTGGATGTCGAGGAAGATTGTGTCCTAGTAGATAGTTCTCCAATCGATATTATCCTGCTCAATTCTGATTTGACTACTGGGCCACTTCATATTGATAGCGTTCCGATACACCCTGTCCCTTCGATGGGTTGGTACAACAGAAGTAAGTGTGAGCATTTTGAGCATGTCAAAGATCTGGTACATCAATTGGCAGAGATGCTAGGTATAGATCCATGGTTAATCGGGCCTTGGGGGTTCGTTAGTCGTGGCCGTTGTCTTGAGGATCTGGAATGTAGGGAGCGACTTGCAGCAGAGATTGAACTTGGTTTGGAATTTATCTCAGGGAAGTATGATGAACACGGGATTGATGCAAATCCGTCACTATTCATGAAGAATGATAGGGGTACATATGGTCTGGGTATTCTTCGAATTGACGCCGCTGAGGAAATTCTCAATCTTTCAAAGCGGAAGATGAACCGTTTAACATATGGTCGTGGAGGAGTGCAAGCAGAGGATTTCCTTCTTCAAGAAGCTGTTCCTACTCACTTGCTTAGTGATGGAGCTGTAATCGAACCAGTTGGTTATGGGGTAAACGGTCTCGTTCTTTCTTGGTTTCATCGGATGAATCGAAAGCATGGTCCTCTAGATAATTTGAACACTCCTTCTACCTCATTCATTCTAGATTCAGAATTGGATGAAGAGTCATCTCAGAAAATACTCAGTCGACGATTTCTACATCGCACTCTCGCGGAGATTTCGATGATTGCGATGACACTAGAAGCGGCAAATCATTCCGAATCCGATTCTGATTGAGCTTCTTCGGGTTCCATACCTACAATCTCATAGTTTGAAGGGAAGAGTGCGATTGCGACACCTGCGATGAAACAAATCATCGCCCAAGTGTATGCATGAGTTACGATTAACAGTTCTAATCCTATTACCATCAGGATTAGTCCACCCACATTTGATGTCCAGACAAGAGTCTTGAATGTGGAAAGAGAAACGCCACTTGAGCGACTAGATCTGTAAGGTCCAAATTCGGCTCCGAACCGGATTGGCTCTTCGGGCTCCTCTGGCATGAGTATCCGAGATGGCAGACCATATTCAACACTATGTCATGGTCCTATGGCTCTTGACGAACGATTGTTTCAAGCCAGAGGGCGTGTGGAAGTAGAATGAGGCGTCAGTATGCACATCGCCATGCTCAGTGGTGAATATCCACCGCGATGGGGTGGTATGGGCTCGACAGTCTTCCATCTATCTGCTGCTCTGGTCGCACGCGGCCATCGAGTTACAGTGATTACTCGAGATGGTGGAGGAGGCTCTCCTCCAGTGCAGGATGGTGTCAAGATACGTACTGTAAGATGGGCAAAAATACCGATGGCTTTCACCCGCTCTTACGGTAAGTATGCGTTGGCAGATCTCATTCGTTTACATTCAGAGGATCCAGTAGATGTTGTTCATCTCCATTGTCCTATGATTTCTTGGAACTCACGACAGTTTCAGGCTTGTACCTCTAAAGTTGCCCCGGTTATCTCCTCACTTCATGGTTCATGGCTTGGAGAGCGTGATGGACTTTTGACCGCTCGTCGGCAGCGTGAAGCTGCAGTTTGGGCTAATCCCAATGATCTCGCAATCTTACTTACTGCAGGCCATTATGCTCGATTTGAGAAGGCTGCCATCCAAGGTTCCAAAATATGTGTAGCAAATTCCAGGGCTACAAAAGAGGATTTCGTGATGAGATATAGGCCTCCAGAGGATTGGGATTGCGAGGTAGTGCATTGGGGTGTTGATACAGAGATGTTCGTACCAATTGATCTGAATGATGTACAATCAATCGAAGAGAAGGTATCCATTCGCCAAAAGTATGGAGTTGATGAGTCTTCCAATCTTATTCTTGCTGTAGGGCGTTTAGCTGCTCGCAAGGGATATGGTTCGTTATTGAAGGCCTTCGCTAAGGTACATGCTACTGATTCCAACACGACTCTCGTAATTGTAGGTCGTGGTCATCTGCGAAAGCGACTCCTTCGGCAAGCATCTCGCCTATCTATCGGTTCTTCAGTGATCATTGAGTCGGGAATGCCTTTCGAAGATCTTGCTATGCTCTTTAGGTCGGCGAATCTTGTCGTATATCCTTCATACTACGAAGGTCAAGGACTTATTCCGTTAGAAGCGATGTCTTCGGGGACTCCAGTCGTTACTGTGAATCATGGACCATTACCCGAGATGGTTGACAATACAGTCGGTTCCCTTTTCAAGATGGGAGATGTAGATTCGATGGCTGAATCTATTATTCTTGAACTATCCAATCCGGATGCTCTTGTTCTGAAAGGTGAGGCGGGGAGAAAGCGTGTTCTCGAATCATTCACGTATGCCATTGATGCAGAACGATTTGAGTCGATTTATCTGCGCGCGATGCTGTAGTCGACATCATCGGTCAATCATGATAATCGCGTCTGTTGGGCAGGCAAAGACACAGAGTCGGCAACCAGTACATGGGTCACGCAGAATCTTCGCTTTACGATTGATATCGACTTGCATCAGAGGACTCGCTAGTGGTTTATCGTAGAGTTCGATTGCGTCGTCGTCACAGACGATTGTGCATTGGTCGCAACCAATACATTGCTCTTCTTTTACGAATGCGACGGTTGTTTCCCCACCTTTGACACTGGCGCGTTCCTCTGCCTTGGCTGCGTTCAAGGCGATGCGGATGCGGCGCTGAACATCCGTTCTCCGCAAGGCTACCTCGTCTCGACTCGCCATGTATGTATTTGGGACATGCCCCCCTCTTCTCAAGGCTTGGCATACTTGGATGGTTTCATTTGTAATATTTGATTGCCCTAATCATGGAGGTTTCAGAGTCCAATGTTCCAGTAGAACCGGAGAGTTGGCAGAACGATTTCCTCTCGATTCTAATGCTTACATTAGGCCCACTTCTCTGGTTATTGCTGGTCACCCAACTGCGATTCAGTGTAGGTTGGTTGGCCTTTGTTTGCCAAGCACAGATTGGATTCTACCTTTGGTTGACAGTTCTTGCTTATGGGCACAAACGGGCGGCTCAATGGACATGGTGGGGGGTAGGTATCACTGCGATACTCTCGTTATGGTCGCTAATAGTGGCCCTATTCTGAGTATTAGGCCTGTTTCTTTGCTTCTATCTGGCGTGCGAGGAAGGACACCACATCGAGGATCTCAAAGTCATGTCTTGGATCTCCTTCGAACTTCAGACATTCAAAGTGAGACACACATTTGGGACAGGTTGTGAGCATAATCTCTGCACCAGTATCGCGAACTTCTTCGAAACGCTCAATCCGGAGTGCACGTGAATTCTCATTACATGACATCATTGAGGAAACACCACAGCAGAGAGCATCTTCTCCGTGATGTTCCATCTCAACAAGGTCCACACCTTCGATGCGCTGAACGAGTTCTCGAGGTTCATCATAGAGATTCATTTGGCGACCAAGTCGACATGGGTCGTGGTAGGTAACAGTCGTACCTTCTGGAACAGCGGCTTCGAATTGATAGCCTGACTCAATAAGATACTCTGTAGTATGCATGACCTTGAGGTCATCAAGTTCGTAATCCATGGCGAAGGTACGGAAACACTCTGCACAAGATGTCACAAGTGTCTCAATACCACTTTCACCGAGTTTCTTCTGATTGTATGCCTTGAGTTTCTCAAACACTTCGGTCATGCCTTGCCATTTCTGGTCATGGCCACAACACTTCAAGAAATCACGTCCTAGGTAAGCCACATCCATGCCTGCATCTTCAAAGAGAGTGAAAGCGGCGTCTGTGGTCTGACCAAGATCCATTGTACCTTCATTTACATGGCTGAAAATCATCTCTTGGTCAATGTAGTCAACACAGCCAGGGTAGTAGCCAACTGTGGAGTCTATTGGGTAATCATCAACTGCAACGAATTGGTCGCTTGCATCTTCCTCTGCTTCTGCTCTAATGACAGCCTGAAGGATAGTGTGGGGGATTTCTGCTGCTGGTGGTCCGCCCACGATGAGGTTTCGGCGAATATCGATGTAGGAGTCGTAGTCAACGAGCTGTGGACACGCATTGGTGCACGCAGTACAGGTCAAACAAGAGTACAACGGTACGCCGTCATCTTCGTTATTCCATGAGTTGTAGATGATGTTCAACTTGTCACCGGCATTGAATAGACGGACAGGACAGGCATCATCACACAAATCGCATCCGTAGCATTTGTTCATCTCATATTCGTATCCACGGGCCATGCTGCGCATCAAGAAGAAGACAAGAGCACCGACACCAAGGCATGGGATGACTAGAGAATAGGTAAGTTTCGCATCAAGACTCTTTGGATTCTTGAGATATGTCGGGTTCTCAAGCGTGTGATCTGTCAGGCTGGACGCACTGTAAATCGAACTACCTGTCAATAGGTTGAGTGCTGTAGAGTCGGAGAGGTTGACTGCGAGTCCATCAGCATCGAGGACTAGAGGTTGGAAAGCTTGGATAGACACATCTGTGATTACATTCCCACTGTCATTGAGTCCGATTGTTTCGATGCTGTAGTCAAGCATGTAGTCGGCACCAGAGGCGAGTTTCAGTGTTTGAGCAGTGCAGGAATCCATTTCGATGATTATTGCACCTGCTATGTCTTTGACAATTAGTGAGATGGTGTGCTCGCCTACATTGCGGATTGTTGTTCGGACATTACAACCTACATCCACTTGAAGGGTATCTACGCCAAGATTGGGCACATTCATTGTGCCTGAATATGTGAAGAGGACAGGTGAGCCATCAATTGAACCAGGGTATTCGGATGCGGAAAACAGGCCATTTCTACCGCTTTCAGTATCGACGTGATTATTCGCTCCATTGAAGTCAATAACATACTCCTGTGTGGGTTGGTAAATGCCCCAATTAGAGAACTCTCTTGCAGGCATTACACAGAAGTCGCTGTAGGCCCACGATCCATCCGCAAAGTGGTCGTCATCCCATGCTTTAGAATCGGACGATGAACTGTAAGTTAGACACATTCCAAGCATATGGTCTGCATATTCACTTTCTCGAAGATCTACGAGTGTGTCGCTCGGCTGGCTTCGTAGCGTTTCAAGTTCCTCAACGTCTTGCATAGCGCCGAATCCACCCATGTCCCAAAATCCATTATCGTAGACCGGCCAAGTGACTGAACAGAGTAGTATGGCGACGAGGAGTGATCCAAAGGCAACGTTTCGATTACTGTTTGGAGTAATCCTAGCACCTTGTGTTTGTACCATGAACCAACGGATGCCGAAGTAGACAACGGCGAAAATGAACACTCCGGTGAGGACCCAGGGTATGCTGTTGAACACCTCCGCAATCCATGGTGATCTTGTTCCACAAGATAGTCCTGCATGAGAATTCATTTGGCAAAAATCAGTTCGATTCTTTCCATAGAGTTCAAGGAAGATATTGATTGAATATACAGAGATGAACCACACGTGAGCCAAATACACCATTCCAGCAGTAGCAAACCATGGGTCTTCTACACCCCGCTTCTCTCTACCGGGAATGAATGGGGGTAATGCGAGTATCATTACTGGGATGCCTGTGATTGCAGCGCCCCACCAGCCTGCATTCCATGAAATAATTGGAGTTCCGAAGAAGTTCCCAATTGCTTCAGGGAGAGGGATATCGAATTGAGGGAGATATTCTCCAAGTCGGAGGTATCCATATGAGAACAGTACATACCAATCAGGAAATACGAATCCAGCTTGAGCAAAGGGATCTGCAGCATTGTGGAGTGGTGGAGGGATTAACCATGCGTAGAAGCAGAGAACCATCAGGATAGACATTGCAATGATTGTATCTCTGAGTACTTCTTGAGGCCAGAATGCATGACCAGTAAATACACGTCTACGCTCCTGTTCTGCCTCTATGAGTTGATCGCGTTCGCTGACATAAGTGTCTGCAACCCGGCCGAGACGTTCGATAATTCCCATGCTTCAAACTCCTATCAGTGCGGCTCCGCAACCCCTTGTACCCATACGATAAACAGGTGGACGATGATTAGGGTAGTTACTAGAACCGGTAGGATAAACACGTGGATGAAGTACATTCTGGTCACCGCCTGATAAGTTAGAGTGCTGCCGCCAAACATTGCTGTTGCGACCCAAGGGCCGATCAAAGGTGTCGCATTTGCCATGTTGATTCCGATGGTAGCTGCTCCGAAGGCAAGTGCATCCCAAGGAAGAAGATATCCGGAATATCCGAAGAAGATTGTGAAGAACATCAGAGCAACGCCGATGAGCCAGTTTAGTTCGCGTGGGTTACGGTAGGCTCCAGTGAAGTAGACACGGCACATATGGAGGAATACTGCCGCTACCATGAAATGTGTAGTCCAATGATGGATTGATCTGATGATGTATCCAAACGGTAGTTGGGTCATGATGAACTCCATACTCGCATATGCCGGTGTCGGGTCACCCATGCCTCCTGGGACGTAGTAGATCCCGAGAATAGTTCCAGTGATTACGAGAATGATGAACGCGAGGAATGAAATCCCTCCAAGACAGTAGAGAGGGTACCAATACCAGATGATGCGTAGTTTGTATTTCTCAGCATGAGTTAGAGGCATCTGACGGTGCATACTGTAGTATGCATCGCGAGACATTGCCCAATAGTCTTGAACTCGGAAGCGCGTATCCATCCATGAGAATGCCCAAAGGAAAGACCTCTCAAGAAGTCCCATTCCATTACCTCCTGATGTAGTGGTCTGCACTGCGCGCAGAATTTCCTTGCGGGGGACTTCTTCACGTTCTTTACGAAGTGTGAATGCTACGATAACAAGAATAACAGCGAGGAAAAGCCACAGTACTACTGATTCAATCATATTCTTTCACCTCAGTCGCAAAATGTGTACCAGTCCAGATAAGTCGGGAGCGCCTCAATGATGTCTCCGTTGACTTCGAAGGGAATCAGAGGCATGCCAACGGGAGCTGGCCCACCTGTTAGCTTGACGCCAAAGTAATCGAACATAGTTCCATTTGTTCGGTTTCTATTCTGATTTTTCTCAATCATAGTCGGATCATATCGACTTGAATGGCAGATGCAGAATAGTTTGTTCCCGCCTGAGTCAGTGCCTCCTGGGAACCAAGTATCTGCGGTAAAGTCGTTAGGTACAAGTTGCCACCCGGGTATGCAGCAGAGGTGAGGGCATCTGCTGAAGATAATCACCATGTTGTTGTGTATGGCAAGGTCCGCATATGTACTGTCTTCTTCCATCTCGCCTCCATAGCCGATGTATGCTCCAGATACATCGTAACCGTCACCATATTGGAACCTTGGTTTGTTCTCAACTGGTGCACTTCCTGCATTCTCTTCGTGAGGGACGTAGACGACGGTCACTGGAAGTCCACTCCATACGCCAGCCGCTCCAGCCATACCGGTTGAAGAGGTTGCAGCCTCTGCCTCAAATACTGACTTCGTCATGGGTTCAAGGTGCAAATTGCCATACCAAGCTGTATCTTCAGCTCCAGAGGGTACCCAGAATCGAACCGCTGAGTCGCCGCCATCTGATTCGGCAACACCCATGAGTAGGGCTGCAAAACCGATAGATCCGAGTGATGCGGCTGCAATAACGCCAGCTGCACTGTTGAATGAGTGCCGGATAAAATCGCGACGATCAATTAGACGTGCGCCACCAGCAGTGACTTCATTGACCTCTCCTGGTGCTTGACGTAGCTTGAATTTTCGACCCATCATAATCACCTCAAGATTCGTACCTCTTCCACGAATTAGTATCCTTGGCGGGGATGAATTTGTTTCTGCGATGTTTAACAACAACTAGGTCAGGGAGTACGAATCGGAGATAGATAATCCCCATCATAATCAGAGTCATGAGGACCATCCCGAGATGGAATGCAAGTTGCTGTTGGTCCCAATCATTGAGTAGTCCGTAGGATAAGGTGAACGCCCAATAAGTAGTCCAAAAGATGCCCCAGACAAAGAAGAGTACCATGATCCCAGATTCTGCTGAGGGTGAGATTGTTGCTCGGACTACTGTGCCAGGCTTTGGCGCATTGAACACGCCATGATCGACGGCAGATGTGTATTGTTCTTCAGTTAGTGATACGCCTTCAAGAGCCGTACGAGCTTCTTCGATACTTACTGCACCACTCTTGACTTCACGGAGTAGTGTCAGGAGTTTATTGTCCCTCACAGTTGATCCCCCCTGCGTAGATGCTTGATTCGGAGGCGAAGCAGATTGCTTCGGCCCTCATAGTGGCGACTGAATCCATATCTGAGGAAGAAGCCACAGAAGATTAGGACGACAATGACTGCTCCAAAGCCAAGGAGGCCAAGCCAATGGGCGCGAAATTTCGCTCCCATGTGGTGAAGGTCGCCGTGTCCATCGGATGGTGGAGCTGGTGGCTCAATGTTGCCATCTCCAGAGAATACTGCGCGACGGTTGCTATCGTCTGTGCCCTCAATGATTACGGCAGAAAGGCGATTCCACATGTCCTGTGGGCCCGGCTGTCCATCACCATTTACAGAGTTGCCAACCAACCAAATGGTGGCGGGGCCACTCTCTGTATCTGGGGCAGTCCAGACAATATTCCAAGAACGTGATTCAAGGTTGCCTCCAGCATCAGTATGGGTCAGGGATTGTGTGTCATCGCTGGCTGGGCCATTGAAGTTCTCAGGGGCTGCCATGACATGGTCTTCCGAACCTTCACCCGCGCTGAGAGCGCCTTCTGAGACTCGCATTGAGAAACCAGCACTGTATTCAGTGCCTCCTTCATGGTATTCAGCACCACCGATGACCTGGATTGTCATGTCGTAAGATTCACCTGCAATGTATACTGATGGCACACCATCGAGGATTACAGTCACTGAACCACTTGGGTCTACGTTGTGGCATGTGCAACCGGCTAATGCGACATCGCCCTTGCCATCTTGATCAAAACCAATACCTCCTGGCCAAGCACCAACAGAAGATGGCCCGAAGGCCAAAATCAACATGAGCAAGGAAAGAGTCAGGGCGCGCCTAACTGGCGCAGTCCACGGACTGGGCATGCTCATGTTCGTAGCGACCTGAAAAGGGGATATTAACGTTGGCAATATAGGTGCCTTTTTCGATGGACAGCGGCGCATCCAGTCGGCCCGCGGTCACAGGTTGTTTCGCTTGAACATTTGCATTCCTCCTAGACCTTATTTTTGAGCCGCATGATTGAAACCCCTACTCGGCAGTGAGTAGTTCATGGCGGGCCGTGCGTGGAAGAATACTTACCGATTGTCGGATGCCCAACTTGAACGACTTGATAGGGCTGAAGAGAGGATGGAGGCAATGGATCTATCTGAAGCTGAGAAAATCCTCCTTGGGATGTTAGATGAAGATCCTAGATGTGTCCCCATTCTAAGTAATCTCGGCCATCTTTATGGCCGTCATCTCTCAGATTTTGAGAAAGCCGTTGAGTATTATCAAATGGTCCTTGATATCGAACCTGATAATGCGTGGGCTAGAGACGAGCGCCGTCGCTATCAGAGATACCTTACCTACGATTGAGGGAATGTTATGCAGGACGGCGCACTACTTCTTATCGGTGCAGGGGGCCTTGGATGCCGTTGGGCCAGTCATGCACATCTTGATGTGAATGAAGATTGTGACTTACTTTTAGTAGATTCTGACCCGTCCTCTCTTGAATTGTCGGAGAATGCATCCACAGTATGTCTTGGGCCAGAGGGTTCCAATGGTGCGATTTTACCAGAATTAGGGCATGATTGGGCAAAGTCCCATGCTTCGATTTTTGCAGATATGTTTGACAAGGCAGAACTCGTTCTAATTGCTGCTGGCCTCGGAGGTGGAGTTGGTTCTGGAGCATCCACATGGCTCGCTGAGCAGGCACGATCATCTGGTGCTCTTGTCGTTACTGTTGTCGGGCTCCCTTTCGAAGATCAGGTAGCAAGAATGCGTTGGGCGAGATTAAGCCGTCCTCGTTTAGAGTCCGCTTCACACGCAACGATTGGTATCTCATTGTCTGCGCTTGCACTCCGATCAGAGAAGCGTGGCTCGCAGTGGGAATCAGGTGGAGGATGGGTTCCTTCACTGATTCGGTCATTGGTCCAAACTCAGGCTCGAAAAGGCATCATTAATCTTGACTTGATGGATTTGAGAACAGTTCTTACTCAAGCAGGTAGGTCGACAGTACTTGTTGCTCAAGGTGACTGTTATGACCCTCAGCGACTCTTTCAGAAAGCCTTCGATGCACCTCTTGAACGCATTGATCTTGTAGATGCAGCAACCTGTTTATTGCACATAGAGGGCGGAGACCAGGTGACTTTAGGTGACTTTGATCGAATCGCGGATGCTTTCACACGTGGCTTATCTGACAATTGTCACGTTATCTATGGGGCTTCAATTGTCCGTGAATTAGAGGGTGAAGTCAGAGTAATTGCGGTTCTTGCGGGACTATGATTCATCGATAAGTTCAACCTCATCTTCTTCTTCAATCAACTCAATCTCATCTTCAATCTCTAAAAGTTCGATTCCTTCATCTTCATGTCCCTCTTCATTTGATATGATTTCCGAGAGTTCAAGATTATCATTTCCAGAATTTATTTTTTCTCCTTTGGATGACTCTAAGTCATCTTCAAGGCTTGCAACTGATCTTCCGATTTTGTTCGTTGGTCGTTTGAGTCCTTTGGAGAAGCCTAGAAGCAGAGTCAATGCGGTTAGAACGTGTCCTATGCCTAATGTCGAAGCAACACTTCCGATTCCCAACTGCTTACTTAGTAGTCCAATTAATGGAAGATTTCCAATGAGTTCCGTTGATAGATCGGTCATGACAGTGATACTTCCTGCATAGCCAAATCCGAATGCTATTGCCCAGAATACTGCAGTATTTTCAGTTACCACAGTAATTTTGGTTCGATTTCGATTTGTCATGGCCCATACTGCGCTGATTACTGTAATGATGACTAATACCGCCTCTTCAGTCCACATTGTACCTGATTCCGATGTAGTGAATCTCGACCAAGCACTGGAGAGATGCCATGCTGAGAGTATCAGTAGGAGTTGCCCAGTTCTATGTGTTCTTCGACGGTCTGCTCTAGTCCAAGATGTATCCATCGGAGTGATTGCATCTCGTGCAAGCCAAATAGCAAGGAGAAGTAAGCCAGTGCAGCCAATGAGGTATGCGATCCATTGCAAAATTAGTGGTTCAGTTTCTGAAAAAGAAGGAAGTACTATTCCGCGAATTACTGTGATTATTCCTGTAGATGTGACAGCACCAATCATGAGTTTTCTAATGTCCCAATTTGAGGCCTCACTGAGAGGTGAATCTTTACCTCCATCTTTTCCGGAAGCCCATCCCGATGCACTTGCTCTCAATGCAAGACCTTGACCGATAGACCATAGGGCGAACATACTTGCGAGAGTTAGTGCCCATCCGTTGCGGATATCCTCATCCTTGCCTAGTGTTGACCATGCAACTATTGTGAGAATAGTCGTGATTGCTATCGGGATGGCGACTGGTCCGATGATACGGGTGAGGAAACTGCTGCTTGAAGAAGCACGAAGCATTTTCGCCATCGCATCATTGTTTCCGATTAAGCCAATGATCAGGTATGCGAGCATGGCGGAAGTAAAGACAATGGCAGCATATCCTGCACTGCCTGCTGTGATGGAAAGATAACCATAGAGTCCGCCCGTACCGAGGACGAGTAGCACGATGTGAGGTAATGTGTCGGGCCGTAGCAGTACCTTGAGAAGCTGTAGTGGGCCATCGACAGAAACCCCTTCATCCCGCTCTGACATTCGGACTCCGATAGTGGGGGATGAAATAAATCGTCATCGTCAGAACGGGCATGGCGCGCCTGTCCAAAGCTAAGCGTGTCAAACGCAGATGGGTTGGCGTGCGTCTCAAGAGAGAACCAGATAGAGAGTATCTTGAATCCGAGATACAATATCTGATTCCTGATTCGGACTTGCGTCTTTACGATCTTCAGAAAGATGGCCAGTATAGTATCGCAATTATCCGTGTACCTCTCCCTGATTTACCTCGATTCCGTATGGTTTCAGAAGAATGTGAATGGATTGAACCCTTGACTACATCGGGAAAAATTCGCCTCGTACGGGAGCGTTTGAGTATACCAAAACCTCCACGGCGCAGATGAAGCATTCATGACCTCCATACTGTTGGCAGTTCTATGGGTGGTGGAGGAACTGCTGAACCAATCCCTCCTTGGGACCTAGCATCTTTGATTGGTGCAACCTTGCTGATTGGGACTGTGCTAATGGTACTATGGTCGCCTAGTCACGATCTCTCTTTGGAATCAGAATCAGGAGAGGTGCAAATCACTAGTGTGGATGTGGGGCTTCTGGGTTCCTCTGATGCAATTCAGATTGATGTAGTTCCTGGTGAATCTTGTTCTGGCGACAATGCGACAACCTGCAATATCATTGTCAAAATTGGTTCTGAAACTTTCCAGTTTAATGAATCAGGGGGCGATGCTACTAGTCAGCGTTCTTCGGAAGGTCCTATCGTCGTCTCTGCTGAGGGAGTGGGTGATTACACAATCTTTGTCAGTGTACAGCGCCAGTTACCATTGGAGGCTCTTCCGGTTATCTTAGGACTCTTCCTTGTAATCTGGGGCGAATGGCGCAAACGCCAATGATTCTCTCAGATTATATCGCTAAGGTCTACCATTGATTCTCCATCCCATCCATGAAGTCCTGATTCATTCAGAAGAACTGCGTTGACATTCATTTCATTTCTTCGTTTTTCGCTGATTACACGTACTTTTCTCGAAGCCGCCCACCATGTCCGTCTCATTGCATCGATGTCTGGCTCCGGTACTCGTGGGTGTTTCATGAACCATCCTGCCAATGCATTATGGATGCGCTCACCTAATCCCTCTAAGCTATCTTCCATTATTTGTCGGTGATGTATGTCGTCAACAGTCCGGTCTGAGCCATTAATGCCAATGCCGAGATGAACTCTGACATTATTCCCACTTGTTCGTGCATGGATAAGTAAGCCTCCACATTTTACAGGTTCTTCTCCAGATACAAGATCGTTCGGCCAACGAACGCCGACATCAGAACGGGGCTGCCATCCTATGCGGTCAATGCCCTTTCCAGTGAATGCCTGAAAAGCTTCCAACACAGCTGTTACTGTTAAGATGTGGAGATCAGGTGTAGTAAGCCGAATTTTTTCAGGACCAGTAATACACCATGTACCAAAGAAATCGCCTTTCTCTCCTATCCAATTGTTTCCTTTCCTCCCTCTTCCTCCAGTTTGGATATCTGCAATAACTACCTGCCCACATTTTGAGTCAACGGGTAGTTCATCCATGGTTGATTCTGTTTCTTTGATTCTTATTGGTTCATATCTCCATGGATGCCACATGCAAACGGCTGCGAGACGTTCTCCTCCCCTTGAATGCCCGATGATTCTTCGCGAGCACCACCCCTCTCTATCCGCTTGAGATAATGCTTGACGGGTGGCTGCATCATCAGATGCTATGATGATGATGCAGCCATCCTCAGACAGGCAATTGTTTTCTTTGACATGGTTGGTTGCATGCAAAATTGGGTGAATTTCGGGACGAGTTAGCGCTGCTTCTTCCATTGGTCCTAACCGTTCTGTTATCGGCTCAAGATATGGTGGGTTCCACGCGATTACATCGAATGGCCCATGTTCCAAATGTGGACCTTCTTCTAATGCCCCTTCGAGGATTTTCATCGCTGGTCCATGGAGTGATCGAGCGCAAGCGACAGCGAAGGGATTTGGGTCAATGGCCACTACCTCCCAGCCAATTTTGGCCATAGATTGTGATATTACTCCCGTTCCACAGCCAATTTCAAGGAAGCGTCCAGGTGGACATTCAAGCCGAAGCAAGGCTCGATGTAAGAGTGTAGAGTCCTCTCTTGGAGGATATACTGTTCGTGGAACTTCGATGATTTGCAGAAGCCCTTCTCCATCGATCCATTCAATCTTGGATCCTCTCTGTTGCGAGAACTCGATTTCGCGTTGTATCGAGTCTCCCATCACCTCATACTCCTGTTACGGTGGTTTATTGAATGGGGAGTTGACTCAATTCAACAATGAGGGTGCAAAATTGCTCCCTATTCCTGCTGGTAAGTTTTAAGAAGACCCCCTCGGTCCGACGAAGGCCCAGCATCAGCCATGGGCCTGTAGCTTAGCCAGGTAGAGCGACGGACTTTTAATCCGTTGGCCGGGGGTTCAAATCCCCTCAGGCCCGCCTGACTGGCTTACAGGCTCATGGTTTTTGTTGGTTTAGGGTGTGTGAAAATGGCGGTCAAGAGTTCCACAAAAAAGAAACTAATCGAACTTGGAGTCACCGAAGACCACGCT
>PATC01000029.1 GCA_002712285.1 Methanobacteriota archaeon | reverse complement strand
TGGGTTCATCCTCATCCAGATCTTCATCGATAGCAATTGACCAGTCATGCTCCATCTCATCAATGGCGAAGTTCACTACATCATCAAAATCGGTGGAGAATCATCGAAGGCGTTGGCGAACCCAATCCCCCAAATCCTCCAATGGGATGGGTAGGGTCCGCTCATCTCCTTCATCTCCATCCGGTTGTTCCGTGACAAATATGCCCAATGTGGCTTTTTCTTTTAAATGTTTCTTTTTTTGAAGGAAAAATGTTGATAATAATTGAAAAGTGGCACTCTTGCAACTTCAAATATTGGATTTATGTGATCATAGATATCTCAATCTAAACACCATTAACGCCGGTGACCTCATTGCAGAGCGTATCATCGGAAAGGACATGGTCAGCACCGCTGAGGGTGCCTCCGGCGAGGATGCTATTCGTGCCTCGGGCGACAAGATGCCGTTGCGAATCATCACTGCTGCAGCAATATTCGACGGCCACGATGCCGCAATAGGCATCTTTCGACGAATATTCCAATCACGTGGATGTGAAGTGATTCATCTTGGACACGATAGAGGTGCAGATGAGGTGGCTCGAGCTGCAATCCAGGAGGACGTTCACGCTGTCGCAATCACATCATACCAAGGCGGTGCCGTAGAGATGTTCACTCATACGAAACAACTTCTGGATGCTGCAGGATTCGAACATGTATTCCTATGCGGCGGCGGCGGTGGAACCATTCTACCGCAAGAAATACGACTTTTGCGCGATAATGGGATTGCTCGAATCTATTCGCCTGACGACGGCCGCAGTATGGGACTCACCGGAATGGTAGAAGAAGCCATGGAAACCGCTGCTAAAATCGATTTACTCGATAACAGCCGTTATTCTACACTGAACAGACCTATCGATGCTTCAGACCATGGCGCAGTTGCAAAACTGCTTACTCTGGCTGAAAATGGCGAGGACAATCTCTACCGCACCATGCTAGAAACAATACGAAGTCGTTCCAAAAAAGAAGAATGTCCTGTAATTGGCCTGACAGGCACTGGAGGCGCAGGGAAATCCAGCCTTACAGACGAACTTATGCTTCGAATCCAGAGAGATAACCCCGGACTTAAAATCGCACTACTCGCTACCGACCCAACTCGGAAACGAACAGGAGGCGCACTACTCGGCGATCGCATTCGTATGAACTCACTAGCCAACGATAACCTGTTCATGCGCTCTTTCGCGAGCCGTGACAGCGGACGTGAACTCGCAAATTGCATCGGGCGAGCCATTGAAACCTGTCAAGCAGTCGGCTTCGACCTAATTATTTGCGAGACGAGTGGGATTGGCCAAGGCGATGATGCAATTACCGAAGTTGCCGATGTATCGATGTATGTCACCACACGGGAATATGGTGCACCTTCGCAACTTGAGAAACTCGCTGCATTGGACTTTGCGGACCTCGTCGTTCTAAACAAATTCGACCGAGCAGGAGCAGAAGATGCTCTCGCAGAGATTCGTAAACAAGTGAAACGGAATCATGAGAGTTGGGATGCGACAGACGAAAGTCTTCCTGTCATTCCAACGATTGCATCTCAATTCGCCGATGCAGGTGTTGATCTCCTATGGAAGAGGCTTGCCACTTTACTCAATAAGCGCATGGAGACCACACTCGTAGCAGCAGAACCCATTCTTGGCGAAGATGGACTTCCAGAGCGGAATGCTCCAATACCTCCTGAACGCCAAGGCTACCTCGCTGAAGTTGCGGCCTCCGTTCGGAATTATCATCAGGATGCAGAAACCATAGCGGACAAAATTCGTCTGGTACAGCAACTTGAAGCGGCTGCGAAACGGATGGAAGACGGAGGAAAATCATCTGCGGCGAACGAACTCAAGGATGATGCCAACGACCTACGGAAAGAAATTCCAAAAGAAGCATGGAATGCACTGGAAGAGTTTGATGTTTATGCTGCTGCATACCGATCAGGTGAGGCGTCCTATACAGTAAGGGGGCGCGAGATTCCTGTCGAAACCACGACACGTACACTCTCTGGACTTGATTTGCCGAAAGTAGCTCTACCCGAAACAAAGGACCGCGGCGACCTCTACCGATGGATTGCAAAGGAAAATCGACCCGGGACTTTTCCATTTACTGCTGGCGTATTCCCATTCAAACGACGCGATGAACTTCCAGTTCGAATGTTTGCAGGAGAAGGTAGCGCTGAAAGAACCAACAAGCGCTTCCATTTCCTCTGCACCGATCAACCATTCAATCGCCTATCTACAGCCTTTGATTCACCCTCCCTCTATGGGCGTGATCCTGATGAGCGGTTGGATATTTTCGGCAAGGTCTGCGAATCAGGAGTGAGCATCAGTACCGTAGACGAGATGGATCGACTCTTCGAAGGATTCGATCTGTGTGACCCAAATACTAGCGTCTCGATGACAATCAATGGGAACTATTGGTGGCATCTCGCCGCCTTTTTCACTGTAGCAATTCGCCAGCAAATGCGTATTTTTTCTACAGAGAACCGTCGAGAACCAACAAAAGACGAAGCTGAACAAATCCGTGCCAAAACACTCTCTACTGTCCGAGGAACAGTCCAAGCAGATCAACTTAAGGAATCAATGGGCCAGAATACACTTGTCCTAAATCTCGATACTGCACTGAAGTTGATGGGGGACGTAGCCGAATTCTACGTAGATAATGAGGTTCGGAATCACTACTTCGTATCCATCTCAGGATATCACATCGCTGAAGCAGGTGCGAATCCGATTACACAGGCTGCTCTGACACTTTCAAACGGACTGACTTATGTCGAATTATTTCGCGCTCGAGGCCTTGATGCCAACAAGTTCCTCCGAAACTTCTCCTGGTTCTTCTCCAACGGAATGGACCCAGAGTACAGTGTCATAGGACGCGTCAGTCGACGCATTTGGTCAATCGCAATGAGGGAGATGTACAACGTAGATGAACGAGGTCAGAAACTGAAGTATCACATTCAATCTTCAGGCCGTTCACTTCACGCTCAAGAATACACCTGGAACGATTACAGAACAACAATGCAAGCCCTATACGCGCTTGCAGATAACGCCAATTCCCTTCATACAAACAGTCGAGACGAAGCCTTCGGAACCCCTACAGAGGACACAGTGCGCGACGCAGTAGCAATACAACTAATCTTGAGCCGCGAATATGGTTGGTTACAAAATGAAAACCCCTTACAAGGATCTTTCGTCGCAGAATGGCTTACAGATCACGTTGAAGAGGAAATCCTAGGAATCTTTGAGGAGATGCATCGTAGGGGCGGAGTCCTTGGTTCACTTGAAGTCAACTACCAAAGAAATCGGATTCAAGATGAATCAATGATGTATGAACACAAAAAACACGATGGAAGCCTTCCAATCATTGGTGTAAATACCTTCACTGACCCTGATGCAGAAGCACTCAACGCCGACAATGCAGATGCTTTCAACATGGATGTAACTCGCTCAGATGAGAATGAAAAGAGAATGGTGATTGAACGAAATCGTAAGTTCCAACAAGACCACACAGAAGCAGCAGAAGCTGGAATAGCACGACTCAAGCAGGTAGCGAGAGAAGGCGGTAATCTATTCGAAGCCATGATGGATGTTGTCGAGCATTGTACAGTTGGACAGGTAACTCAAGCCCTCTTTGAGACGGGTGGAAAATTCCGACGCAATATGTGATATGGTCAGGCCTCAACAGTATCCATTGTCATCTTATGAGCATATACTGCAGCCACAGCTCCAATTAATTGTGGCACAAAGTGCATCCAACAATCAGCAATCGCCATCTTTCCAGTAACCATCAGCATCCCAGTCACTGCAGGATTGAATGAACCGAGAGAAATTGCACCAACAGTGAAAGCCCCCGCCATTACTGTGAAACCGATCGATGCACCATAGAATGGATTCCCATCCTGCTCAGTTGCAACGTTTAGTATCACATACATCAAAGCGAAAGTAAACAGGAGTTCGGCTGCCATAACTGCAACTGTCGTATCTCCGAAATCCTGAGCAGTAATTTCAGGTGAACCTGTTAGAACATGGAGACCTAGAAGGCCACCTACTATACCTGCAAGAACCTGTGCACCAATGTATACTGGAGCATCATCTTTGGAACAATCTCCTTTGATGAAAAGAGCAATCGTCACAGCCGGATTGAAGTGAGCACCAGAGATATGTCCGACTGCATAGACCATCACCATCAACATCATACCAATCGCAACAGGTGCGAAGTCGCCTGCAGTTCCAGCGACTGCTGCAGTAAATATGGTCAGGGTCAGGAAAAGTGTACCAATGAATTCAGCGAGGCCTTTGGCAGTATTAGTCGAGGACATGGTGCACGTCTGTTATGACCTCATCTTAATCATGCATGGTCATCAAATTCGACAAATACTGATTCCTTACTTCTGACAAGATGGGCAGAAGAAAGTAGAACGGTTCGATTGAACGATTCTTCGTATAGCATCTGAGCATGTTTCACTCTTGCAAAATTCACCTTCACGCCCGTACACTCTGAAATTAACTGGAAACCAACCAACCTCGTCTTCACCAGCAACCCCTCGGAAATCCTGTAATGTGGAGCCACCAGCTTCGATTGCCTGTTTTAGGACAGCTCGTGTCTCTGTTACAATTCGCTCTAAGCGCTGGGTCGGCGAACCATCCTTACGCACGAGTGTCATCGCAGTCCTTCGAGGGGAGACGCCGGCCCTGTGTAGGATTTCACTGACGTAGATGTTTCCAAGTCCTGCAACAATACTCTGGTTTAGTAGAGCCGATTTCATTGGTGTTTTCCTCCCACGTAAACGATCTGCGAGTATCTTTGCATCGAACATAGAGTCGAGTGGATCAGGGCCAAGAACACGTAGAAAGGGATCCGCATCCATGCAACCTGGTTCAATCAGATGCACATATCCGAAACGACGTGCATCTGTGTAAGTCGCCCGGATTCCACCATCAAACTCCATCACAAGATGGTCATGAGGACCATCCCCCGTGCCAATCGACGCCCCATGAGCGAAGGTTCCTGGAGTGAAAGCAATTCCAGGACCAGACAACGTCCAACGCCCAGACATACCAAGCGAGTTTAGAAGAATAATATCGCCTTGAATCTGGAAGACGAGATACTTGCCACGTCTTTCTATTCGTTGTACTTGCTTTCCTTCGATTCGTTCAGCAAGCCCATCGGGAAAAGGAAAGCGTAAATCTGGACGTCGTAAAATTACCCGTTTGATGATGCGTTGTTCAAGATGAGGTGCAAGACCTCTACGCACCGTTTCCACTTCTGGCAGTTCGGGCATGAATGACCCAAACAGTACTCCTCCATGAGGATGTGGCTACAACATTAGTTGGCATGGATTACAAACATGACATGCTGATCCTCAAATCCTCGAAGATCGATTCGCTCACCTAGTCGAAGTTTGGAGGAAGCCAAACGTTCCTCTGCTTGCGCAAATTTAGCCTCATCACCTCCGTCCGCCCAACGCTCAGAAGCGGCTTTCAGAGAGAGGAGAGCAACACCATCTGGAGCAAGGAAACGCTCACAGATACGAATCATAAGTTCTACTTGCCCTGCTTGAGAGACATCTTGGAGAATCCAAGGAACACGTTCAGGAACAAAAGGAGAGAACTCATCGAGATTACGTGCATCTGCAAGAACCGGGGAGATGCCTGAACGAACTCCCGATAATCGAATCAAATCTCTAATACAGCGTGGTGAAAGGTCAACTGCAACGATACGCCCACTGTGATGATTGCCTGCTCCACAAAGGTGGTCATGGAGATGCGAAATGGTTGTACCATGACCCGCACCCACGTAAAGTGCAGTCGAACCAGGGTTAGGAATCAAGATTGAAGCATCCCTCTTAGTTCGAATTAATGCAGCCGCGAGTTTAGATGCTCGAGGATTCCACGACCTCCATTCGATTCGACCATCTTTCCTGAGATTTTCATCGCGAAGACGGACACCTTTCACCGCATTCCTAGTCCAAAGACTACGCCCTCGACGCTGAACGCCCCAACCAATTTGTCCAGAATCGTTCGCCAAAGTATCACCTCCGTCGCTTCGATGGCGGGGACGGATGTCGAGACCGAACTGCTTGAACTGCTCGTTCAACAGAAGCAACTTCCTCATCACCCCATACCTTGCCTCCATGTTCATCGACACGGACTGCAATGGAGGCTTTTCCAGCTAAGAGGCGAGATATCTTTCCTCTAACCCAACGAGGTGATCTAGATATCCACGGATGTTGAAAGATCATGCCATGCTTTGGAGGAGGAGAACCTGTGCGAAGATGGGCAAAGAATGCCTTCTCCGCTCCAAGAACCTGAACTGTGCTACTTGGGAGTCTAGAGAGACGGGATCTACCGTGTGCAGCTACTGTCATCCGAGCAGCTAACAGAGGGCCGAGAAGAGCACTAAGCGAAGGAACATGAGATTCTGCATGAGAACGGATTGCGGCTTCTGTATCTTTGATTCGATCTGCCATCTCGACTGCAGAGGAAGCAGCCCCCCGAAGAGCTGCCCATTCTTCACCCGTAGGCGAATGAAGAGGAGATTCAGTATCGAGCCTCTGAAGAAGATCTTCAAAGGAAGAAGAAGCAGAAGTTTCGGTGACAATGTTTCGACGCTGTTGATCGAGATTGATTTCAGTAAGGAACAGCCCGACCCATTCTACAACACGAGACTCGATAGTTGTCCAACCAACACGCATCTCTTCGACTGCATGAACTAGATGTTCCATTCTTCGATCTATATCACCTGCCGATTCCTCTAATCCACGTCGAGCGAGAATAACGGAGGCTTGGTCTAGTAGCATAATCTCCTCAGAACTAAACGATGGCCATTCATTTGGATTTGTAGAAGAAGACTTAGCCTCAGGAAATCTTTCAGAAAGGTCACGTGCCTCTGGAGTCATGTGATTTCTTCGGACCATTTCGATACGATCTGCAACCGAACCAGAGGAACGCACACCATCCCAAATGGATTCATCGATGATTATTCCCTCAGCATCGAGAACACGAGCTAAGCGCCAGTCCCAGTGCAGATGCATGTCCCTCGGGGGGGGCTCCGATGCATGAAGGGAACGGAACCTGAATCCTTCACGAAGGGCTTTGGACCCAGTTGATGAATTGCGGCTATGGATATACGACCCCTACTGCTTGTCGCTGCAGGTGGGGCCATCGGAGCAGTACTTAGACATCAAATTACACTCACCCTCCCAATGGAAAGTCACTGGGCCACGATGGGCATCAATCTCCTCGGCGCTCTCCTCTTGGGAATACTTGCAGGAGGGCTTCATAGTGGCGGAGTCATTTCAGACGACCTCCTCCTCTTCCTTGGAACAGGGCTTCTTGGTGCCTTCACAACAATGAGCACATTCAGCCTAGACCTTGCAACTTTGTTCGATGCCGATCGTTTTGGGGCAATAGGCATCCATCTAATCGCTACTGGAGTCCTTGGCCCTGTTCTTGCATTTGTGGGATGGAGATTAACTTCCATAGCGCTTTAGAAACGGCTGAATAAAGCGAGAATTGAAAACGGGATACTTCTCCCTGTGCTTATTGTGTAGGAAACACACAATGACGGTGAGCAAGCATGTTCTGTCCAAAATGTGGTGAATTATCCTTTCCAAATGCCTCTGGTATCATCAAGTGTCCAAACCATGCATGTGGCTACAACGGCCCGATAAATGGAAGCATGGAGATTGACGGCAAAGAGATTGACCTAGTCAATGCCAGTTCTACCTCTAAGGCATCTGATCTCAAGCATCTCAAGGAAGTCATTGCTGAATCTGAAGGAGAAGGAGTCCTCATGGAAGGGGCGATGATGTGCCCTAAATGCGATGGTCAGAAGATCTATGTCGTGATGATGCAAACGCGGAGTTCAGATGAACCAGAAACAAAGATTGGTACTTGCGCAGATTGTGGCCATAAATTCCGTGAATACGCATGATTTCACTCCAAAAAACGTTCAAAATCGCCACGAACCCTTTTGGACCTCGTTTAAGCACCCTCGATACCGAACAATAGGTGATTCAGATGCTACAGTTCACTTCACGCCCTGAAACCATGCGCACTATTGTCGATGTCTTGAGCGTCATTGTAGAGGAAGCTAGGATGAAGTTCTCCGCTGATGGTCTTGACATCAGCGTTGTAGACGCAAGCCATGTTGCTTTGATCAAGATGCATGTTGATGCGGCTGCATTTGAGACGTGGGAAGCAAGCGACACAGTTCTAGCCATCGAACTCACAAAATTACGCGACCTCCTCAAACTCGCCGGACCAGATGACCTTGTCGATGTCAGTTACGACCCGAATGTCGGGCAAGTTGACATCAAGGTAGGCGAAGTCGACCGTTCAATTCGCCCTATTGATCACACCCTCATGAATGAGCCAAAAGTGCCTGAACTCGACCTCAAGAGTAAGGTCAAGATTAGTGCAACAAAACTAAACAAGGCTCTCCAAGCGGCTCGCCTAGTCGGTGAACTCGTGACTCTCTCTCTCGACCCAAAGCAATTCAATCTCCATGTGCAAGGCGATCAAGACTCAGTTTCTGTAACTCATGAAGCAGGGCAACTAGAAGACCTAGTCGCTGAAGCCCCTGTAAAATCCACCTACAGCACAACTTACCTGCAGCCTATTGTCAAAGCGATTGATGGTTCTGTTCAATCGGTCGAGGTATGTTTCGACGACAAGTACCCGCTCAACCTCAACTTCGAAATTGCTGATGGGGCAGGGAATGTCACCTACTTCCTCGCACCACGTATTGAAGATACAGTTTGATGCTCCCCTACCCGTGAGGGTCTTGAACAAGAGCGAAGTCCGGAGGGGTATGGAGAAGGGCAGCGTATGTGTCCTTATTCCGAGTGTCGGCAATGCAAATGAACTGAAAGTTGTCCTTGAAGGTCTGAAAAAACAGGACCACGAGGGAGCAATTGAGGTGGTGGTAGTTGGCCCTGGAAATGACCCCGGTCGTGAAGTTGCCGAACAAAATGGAGCGCGATTCATCGATGATGAAGGAGTTCGTACGAGGGCAGATGCTTGTAACATCGGCATTAAGCAGACGGAATCTGAATTTGTTTTCTTCACCGACGATGATGTCATTGTCCCATCTAATTGGGTATCATCACTTATCCGATGGTTTGACCGTTCGGATGTTGCAGGTGTAGGTGGTCCAAACTTTGCACCATTGAAAGAATCAACATTCTGGCAACGAGTCATCGACGTGACATTCTGTAGCCGATGGGTCACTGCAGGGACCAACTATGGAAATCAAGCCAAGGATGATCTTGAGGAAGTGGAACAACTTCCAGGAGTAAATGCTGCATACCGAAGATCAGTACTGGAAGAAGTTGGAGGATTCGATAAAGGTGCGATAGGATGTGAAGACGCTATGCTCGATCACCGTATTCGATCTGCAGGTCATCGACTTTGGCAAGATGGAACAGCAATAATGTGGCATCGACGACGTGGTCCCGGACGTGTCCGTAAGCAAATAGGAAACTACGGTTTAGTCCGAATCCTTGCTAGCCACATACATCCTGAGATGAGAGCATGGTCACATTTCTTGGTTGGCATCTTCCCTATTCTCTCACTTCTAGGAATCCTTGGCTTGTGTTATGGGGCTGCAATGGGTGGAGCAGCTTGGGAACTTTGGTTACGAATCGATGGCCCATGGTCTATTGAACGAGTTGCATTTCATGGCTCTCTGGGCCTAATGGGACTCTATGTCGCAATCTGCTGGGCTGGTGCTCTATTCGGAAATTCGCCATCAAGAAGCGTGTTAACTGTCGCTGCTGCCCCATTGATGACCTTCCTGATGCATTGGTCCTATGGACGCGGCGTTCTTCAAGGGTGGATTAGAATCCGTTCAGGACGACCAGGATTGCAAATCGATGACCGAATCCGTTCGTAATCACCGAAGCCCATGCTTCCCTACAATCAATGGAAGACCCAATACTACTCCACAAAATCCGCCTTGGCAAATTGCTCCAACCACGGAACTAACCTTACCAAACATAATGATGGTATCATTGGATACCCCTACCTCGCTGAGATCTTGCCCCCCTGTGAAGACCTCTTCGGGTGTTATTAGAGCCAATAACACCTGTAATATGGTTACAAAAACAAGTGTCCCAAGAGTAATCCATTGACCAATCATTTCGAATTTCTGCATTCGATATCCCCCATATAGAAATCCAAGGCCTCCACCAATCCCAATTGCGCCAGAGGCAAAGTAAAACCACGTAGGAGCCACTTCAAGATCCATTTCTGGAGTAGAAAAGAAGCCCAGTAATTGCCCACTTAAAATATTGAGAATACTACCAAAAATAGAAAGTCCCCCCATAACCATGGCAATTATGCCAATTATTCTAGCAATTTGACTAGGGGGCTCTTCGTAAGGTACGAAGAAAGATGGTTGATCTCCTGAACTCACACTTCCGGTGAAAACATTAGAGTGGCCCGGGGGTGGATTTGATTCCATTAAACAGCGATTATATCTGTAGATTACAATCGTTGTCCATCAGAACCCTTCTGTAAAGTGAACTTGGGATATCTTGGCCTCCATAGTATACCAGTCATGAGTCCTAACATAACACCACCGAGAATTAGTCCCGGCCAACCTTCGGCGATATACCCTGGACGAGCGTTTACTGCAGCCCAAGCGAAGGAGGGGATAATGCCAACTATGGTTGCGATGATTACTTCCTCAAAGAAGCGACGTGTTGGATTAGGACCAGAAGGTAAGGGATTACCATCACCCTTCCAACCCTGAGATGGACGGACCGGGCGAACAAATCGAACATACCCCTCTGATACATCAGATGGAACAAGATGAGCCTCAGAATCACCGGAACCCTTGATCCGACGAATAAGACGATGCCCATGCGGACCTTTCGGACGACCATCTGTGGGCTGACCCCAATAGCCTCGCGGCTCGATTCGATCAATCAGAAGTTCATCCCCCATCACCAATTCAAGAGTATTTGACTCATGGGCACAGATCCACTCCCCTTCAGTTGGAGGACGGAGGCCTGCATTGGTCATCGCAACTTCCCAACCTCCACCTCTACCAAATCGCTCGTAAATCTCGTCAATACTGAAGGCTCTACGACTAATCTCGAACGCTTGGACTTGAGACTCATGAGGAGGGCCTATGTCACCAAACAATATCCCACGTCTTGAACCCCCGATGATGACCGTTTTACTTCCGAACGAGACCCATTCAATACCCTCGTCATCGGACGAGATCATTTCTCATTCCTCCAATAAGTCCCCGGTTTGGATACTCCATTGAGAAGCATAGACACCTTTTGAAGATAGGAGATCATTATGTGGACCGCGCTCAACAATGAATCCATCAACCATACAGATAATTTCACCTGCATTACGAATAGTTGCAAGACGATGAGCAACTGCGATAGTCAACCGATGATCTCCATCTCCGCCGAATAAGGACTGCTGAATCTTCTTCTCCGTCTCGGCATCAAGTGCCGCAGAAGCTTCGTCTAGGATGAGGACATCTGGCTTTGTTAGGAGAGCACGTGCAAGGCTGACTCTCGCTCTCTGTCCACCTGAAAGTCGAACGCCTCGGTCACCAACCATCGTGTGAATACCCTCTTCAAAATCTGAGACGAAATCCCAGGCACCAGCGGTCCTAAGCGCCTCTTCGACTTCCTCATCTGTTGAGTTACGAGCATAGGCTACATTGTCTCGTAATGTACCGAAGAATAGGAAAGGTTCCTGCGAAACGAATCCAATCCGAGAACGAACTGATTCCAAGGTGTATTCATTGATATCAACACCATTGATGAGAACTTGCCCAATCTGTGGCTCATAGAATCGTTCGATGAGTTTCAGTATAGTACTCTTTCCAGCACCAGTGTGTCCCATAATCCCAGTGAATCCACCATTATCAACACTAAATGATACATCATTTAGGACTCGTGCCTCAGTTCCAGGATATGCAAAAGTGACACCTGAAAATTCGATACTCTCGATTCGATTATCAAGGGGAACTGCCGACTCCTTGTCACTGATTGTAGGAGTCAATTCCACCAACGCAAATACACGACGTGCAGCAGCCTCTCCACGCTGAAGTTGGTTGAGTAATAGACCCATGATGAACAGAGGCATAGTCATTCTAGTAGAAATGAGTAAGAAGGTCACGAACTGACCCACAGTAATCTCATCCCCTGCCATCAGGAAACCTCCTACAGAGACAAGAAGGCCAAAGGCTACACCAGCGACCACATAGAGTCCAGGAACGAATCGATTACGAATTGAGGAGGCGCTGATGGCTTGATCACGATATTCCGCACTCTCACCATGGACCCTCTCTCTCTCGTGATCAGTTGCATTGTATGCCTGAACCACGGTGATACCAGCAAGTACATTCTCGAGGATTGCAACTATTCCCCCCGTACTCTCTCGCTGGCGCCTGTAACGTCTTTGAACACGAGTTGAGAACCAGTAGACCATCGGAGCTATGAGAATAAGAGGAAGGAACAGAGTCAGTGCTAGTTTGTATGACATCCAAATTAAGATGACGAAAGCAGTACTGAACGTTACAATGAGGCGAATAATGCTCGTACTAGAATCAGAGACAATATCTTCCAACTGTGCAACATCTGCTGAAAGAACAGACATCAAATTACCCGATTGTCGAACCTCAAAATAGGACGCCTCCATAGCCATCAGAGAAGCAGTGGCATCCATGCGGATATCATGTTGAACCTTGTATGCAGTAGATTGCCAGAGGTAATCACTGAGCCCTTGGGCCACTGCAAGACCAGTAAATCCAGCAAAAATCAACAAACCAAAGCGAATCTCTGGAGAAGGAGATACAATTGATTCAATTAATTCAGAAGTGTAAATACCAGAGCTGTAGTAATCGGCAGCCATACCGATGGCGACGAAGGGAATAAGATCGAAAGCACGTGCAATCGCATTACTTACGATTCCCCCTAGTGCTCGCCTCCAGTAAACCAAGATGTAGGGGATAACCATCCAAATCCGACGGCCAACAATTTGCTGCTGGTCCTCAAGGTCTGAGGAATCCAGTGCAACACCGTGGACTGCCATGGCTAACACTCCAAGGGAGTGAGTGCCGCTTTTCAACCCGTGTGACTATTCGTGATTCGTTCGATGGGAACAAGAGAGTTACGACCGAATCGAATAAGATAGAGTGACG
>PATC01000028.1 GCA_002712285.1 Methanobacteriota archaeon | reverse complement strand
CTTACGTTGAATGGCCGTATACGATCTTCACCAGTAAATCCCGCGGGGTCATCGATGTAAGCGAATCCTTTTGCCCAATCATTTCCATCAACGATTTCCTCATTTTCTCCGAAACAACCTGGGAGAAGGAGCAATAAGACCGTTGCAAGTGATGCAACAATCTTGGTTGTTGACTCGCCCCCCATGTTATTCAGGGCTAAGTACATGCTTTTGTCCCTGTCGGAGCACTGTTCTAACAATGAGTAACAAGGGATAGGGTTCAAGTTCTTCACGCCCGAATATCGCGACGTGAAGAGTCGCAGTTTCCTTCGGGCCGGGTTCGCCATCCTTCTTCTTCTACTTCTTCCGATGACTGGCGTGACCACTGCAAATGGCTCTCAAGCCGCGTACATTTCGGAGTTTCTAGTTTCACCTAGTACGGCTAGTTATGATGGAGTAGACTGGAATTGTGATGGTTCGACAGGCTCTACAAGTGATCAATTTGTAGAAATCTACAATCCAGATACATCTGCTATTAATGTCCAAGGTTGGGTTCTCGAGGTCGAGACTGCTGGTGTCACTGAATCCTATACATTCAATGTCCCCACTATAGAAGCCCAGTCCAGACTAGTTTTGTTCCGAGCAACAACTATGCTTGAATTGTCGTACTTCGAGGGAGGAACAATCCGAGTAATGGATGCATCTAGCAATGAGTTGTCTTCTGCAACTTGGCAGGCAGAGAACTATGGATGGGATATCTCATACACTCGTGATTCCAAAGGTGGTGCACTAAATTTCGTTGAGGCCCCCACACCGGGGTGGAGTTCCGATGAGACACGGCCTACGTCGGGCGTAGGAGCTGAATGCGAACCATTTGAGGGGATTGGGCATAATGGGTCGTATGTTCTTACAGGTTCAATCGTTACAATGGAATCCCAAACAAGCGTACTCCTATCGGGAAATATTCTGGTTGTTAACGGAATTATCGAAGCCGTGTGGGGAGATGGTGAACCAGAACCTGGAGTGGCCACAGGCGTAGATCGTATACACACAGGCGGAGTAATTTACCCTGGATTAATAGACGCACATAATCATCCACACTACAATGCGATTCCGATTTGGGATCATGGTCGTGGTGCACGAGAAGTTGATCCCAATGGTTGGAACAATCGATACGAATGGAGAACAGTCACCGATTACAAAAATGCGATCACCAAGGTTGAGAACGGATTGAATGACGGTGGTTCTGATGGCTGCGGACTCATGATTGATTCAATGAAGCATGCTGAAGTCAAATCCATTGTTGGTGGCACAACAGCGATTCAAGGTTCAACATCCGAGAGTGAGAGTGCCTTCGATTCTATTCTTGCGAGAAATCTTGAGAAATCAAATTTTGGACAGGACAACATCGAAACCCGTGTAGGGGGATCTTGGTTCCCTCCAGATTATTCAGGTTCCCACATCAAGAATGCGAAGGCTAGTGGTAACTTAGATGCATGGATGATACACCTAGCAGAGGGAATAGATGAACCTTCACGCGCAGAGTTTGACGCTCTCGTTAACAACGATCTCGTAATTGATGAATTAATTGTCATCCATGGGACTGCCCTAACGTCGAACGAATTTTCGCGGATGGCTGCTGTGGATGCTAGTTTAGTATGGTCTCCTATGTCGAACCTCTTACTCTATGGGGACACAGCTGATATTGCTGCAGCGGATGAAGCAGGTGTTTCCATCCATATATCGCCGGATTGGAATCCATCAGGGGCAAAGAGTGTCCTCCATGAGGTCAAAATTGCAGATTGGTGGGATTCCAATGTCCTAGGTGACCGATTTACGGACTTTGAGATGGCACAGATGATGACAACAAATGCAATTGATCAGGTGGGGTGGACAGATTATGTAGGTCGAATTAAGGCAGGTCTAGCAGCTGATTTGCTGGTGGTGGATTCATTTCATTCCGACCCATACAGGAACCTCATTGAGGCTGTTGATCCCGATGTTCGCTTAGTTACAGTTGGAGGAATTGCTGTTTTTGGTGATGCAGATTTAATGGAACAGATGTCCGATGATCCTGAGGTAATGTTAGCACCTGGTTTCCAGAAGACGATTGATGTAAAATTCCAAGGAATTCCAGGGGGGACTTCGTCTTACGCTGAGATATCTGGACGCCTGATGAGTTGTCTTGAGAACCTCTCTATTGGTCCTCGTCCATTCGACCCATGGTACACCTATGGTGATGACCGCTACTTCGATGTCTTGAATCGATCAGGTACGTTCCAGCATGGTCGAAGTGTCGACTTATGGTCAAATTACTATGATATCACATTAGATGAGAATGGCAATCGTACCGATGTCGATGCTATCTTACCTCCTGTTGATGATGGGCAGGATGATACTACTACAACACCCATTGGAAATGGTTCAAATGATTCAGATAACCAAGATAATGGTGAGGATAGACCTAGTTTAGATGAGGCAGATCTCCCACTGATTTTCCCTACCTTCGGACCTTATGGTGGTGAGCAACATCCTTCCAATACTACGTGGGGCAAGGGAATCCATATCGAAGAATGTGTGACAGATTCAGCGTCCTCTGATGATGGCCGTGTTCGTGGTTGTGGAGCAATCTTGATTTTGATGTCTAAATCGGAAGGTTGCTTCGTTGAATATTGGCCGGAACAGGATGGAATGGATGTTGAAATTGTTTACAATAGCGATTGCCCTAGTGATTCGATTTGGACGCAACCTCACGCGGATGTTAGTGAGTCAGCAGAGGAGGGTGATTGGCCTGTAAGTCGTCTCGATCCAAGTTATGAATTAGGCAGCGCGATTACATTTCCTGGGCGTAATTGTGATGATTCAGTAGTTGCTCAAGCACTAATTCTTGGCGAGACATCCCCTGTAAGAGGTAATGACTCAAGAGTCGGAGATTGGACTTGTCGAGACGCAGCGAAGTGGATTGTGCCAATAATAGAAGACAATGTTCCGAGTGATTTGATGGATGAAACTGTTTCTTCTTCAGTGACTGATGAAGCATGGTTCTGGGCGATATTTATCCTAGCTATATTGGTTCTAACCGGCTCAGTTGTGGTGATTACTCGTATTTTGCGAGAATCGTCAATCTCTGATTGACCAGACAGCACCTTCGGATGTATCTTTGACGATAATCCCCATTTCGTTGAGTCGATCACGAATTTCATCTGCTGCAGCCCAATCTTTGGCATGACGGGCAATACTACGTCGAGCAAGAAGAGCTTCGACTTCTTCTTTAACAGCAATCCGTTTAGGGTCTAATCTAGGGTCACGGATTGCTTTTGCAATAGCAGGTTCAGGAAGAACTCCTAGGATTTCACCTGCAATTTCTTCAATCCAATCAACAGCGTATTTGGCGAAAGAAGCTGTATCATGTTCATCGATTTGATTTGATTCAAGTGTCTCATCAATTGAACGAATTCCTGCTTGCACCTTGGCGAGCGCTATTCGGCTATTGAGATCGTCATCGAGTGCTCGGGCTGCTTCTTCGGCTAACGATTCGATTATCCCTAGTCTCTTTGGAAGATAGGCGTCTGATGTAGAATCGGGAGTTGGAAGTGGAGGCAGAGGTTCGAGAGCATCTCCCTCCTCTTTCGCGATGAGAGCTTGACCATATCCCTCAGCGAGGCGTCGTTGGTTTGTCTTCGCATCTTCCAACAATTGTTCGCTTACATCGATTGGATTTCGATAGTGAGCATTTAGTAGAGCATAGCGAAGGACCAGCGGGTCGAAATTATCGAACGCATCTCTTACTGTCCAGAAGTTGCCGAGGCTCTTGCTCATTTTTTCTCCATCAACTCGTACGAATCCATTGTGCATCCAAACTCCAACAAGAGGTTCACGACCAGTACAACATTCTGATTGAAAAATCTCCGCTTCATGATGTGGGAAACGAAGATCGAACCCTCCTCCGTGGATATCGAAAGACTCCCCGAAGTGGTGCAAGCTCATTGCACTACATTCGATATGCCATCCTGGGCGACCATGACCCCAAGGTGAATCCCATGCGGGCTCATCAGGTTTCGCTGCTTTCCAAAGGGCAAAGTCGTGATGGTCCTTTTTCCCAGATTCAATTAGTCGCCCTGACCCGCCTGCTTGGACTGCATCGAGTGTATTACCGGTTAATGTTCCAAACTTTTCAGGTGCGGAGGCGACGGAAAACCATACACCATCTTCTGCGGTGTATGCGTGCCCCTTCTCAATCAGTTTTTCAATCATTGAGATAATGCCCTCAAGATGTTCCGTTACGCGAGGGTAATGGTCTGCTCGGAGGACACCTAGTGCATCCATTACTTCGTAGTAATCTGCAATGTTTCGGTTAGCAACTTCAAGAAAATCAATCCCCTCTTCGTTAGCTGCTCGGATTATTTTGTCATCAATATCAGTAAAATTCTGAACGTAGTCTACGTCATAACCAGATGCCTCTAACCAGCGATGAAGTAAATCGAATGCAATGTAGCAGCGTGCATGGCCTAGATGAGAGGGAGAGTAGGGGGTGATGCCACAGACATACATCTGCACCTTGCCTGCGACTTCGGTTTGAAACGGGACCTTCTCCCGCCGGCGCGTGTCATAGAGGTGGAGCGTCATCGTCGTCCCGACATGGACGCAGCACACATCGTGATAAACACCTGCGATACTTCACACACATGGCGAAGAAAGTTGTCGTGACTGGGGCTAATGGCCATGTAGGTACAGCCTTGACGAAGGATCTTCTCGAACATGGCTACAATGTCTTAGCCACTGTTCGTGATGCTGAAGACCCATCTAGGACAGATCATCTTCGAGAAATAGCAAACTCACTAGGGGCTGAAGAGCGTCTTTCTATTCGTTCAGCTGATTTGATGAAACATCCTCCATGGGCTGATATTCTCTCTGGTATCGATGGATTATTCGCTGTAGCAGCGGTATTTCGTACAAAATCCAGTGATCCAGAAAACGAGATAGTTCGTCCTTCTACTGAGGGAGGTATAGAGTTACTCAGAGCGGCAGCAGAAGCAGGCGTTCCTCGAGTGGTCTACACATCTAGCGTTGCTGCAATAGGGAGCCTACCTGGAGGTCGACCAAAAACGGAGGATGATTGGAATCAGGATGCAACTCTACCCTATACGCGTGCCAAGACCGAGGCTGAACGTCTTGCTTGGAAGGTAGCCGAAGAAACCGGAATCGATCTCCGAGTTGTTAATCCAACGATGGTATGGGGTCCTCATTTTGCCCGTCATACTCCGTCGACCCATGTCGCTAGAAGTTTGCTGAAAGGTGGTTTTCCGGCGGCCCCTAAATCGAGTTTTGCGATTGTTGATGTTCGCGACGTCGCTACAGTTCACCGTTTGGTGTTTGAAGAGGATTCTGCTTCAGGGCGCCACATAGTATCTGGTGAGCATGGAAAGATGTTCGAGATAGGACGTCGTTTCAAAGCAGCAGTACCTCATTCTCGCCCTCCACGATTCCAAGTTCCATGGTTCGTCGTTTACCTATGGGCTACGTTAGACATGATGAAGGGAGCATTGGGACTAAAATCCACACTAAACTATCGTATTGTTCGTTCAATCAAGGGAGGCGATTCTTGGGTTGACACGAGCAAAGCTAGAGGACTTGGATGGGAACCGATTTCTCTTGAAAAGACGATTCTCGATACAGCGGAATGGATTGAGAAAAAGGGACTTTGATTACTCGATGGTTGATTCAGCATTTTTGCGAGCCCAACGGAAAGATTGGACACAAGCGAAAGTGTATACTCCGCCAAGAACTAGTAGCAGCACATGAGATGTGATCAAGATTCCAGATGAATCACTATCCATCAGAATCATCGGTAATCGTAGTCCACCTAAGGCGCATAATAGTCCAAAGATTACAGCGATATGCATGAACAGTTTTCGTCGAGAGGGCATCTGTGCAGCGGCTGATCCCATTACTGCTATTGGTGTGCCCATAATAGTGGGAATTAAGGCAGTAAAACTAGCCATATCGGAAATCACGTATGCTGCAACTCCCCAAGCGGAGAGTAACCCGCCGACAATAATCGACATTAGAGGCATTTCCATTCCAAACATCTTGTATCCCATATCTGTCATCTCCTTCATCCGTAGGTGTAAGTAATTCCAAAGCCACCACGAGGGTGATTCCAACTCAAAGCCCCATCAGTGCACATCAAGAAGCAGGTCCCGCATTCTACGCAATCTTCGTATTGGAATTTCATTTCATCCAATCCGACATCGCGAAATTGGTAACATTGTGCTGGGCACCCCCAAACACACATCATTGAATCACAATCTCCACATTTTTTGGTATCCACGATAATATGGGCATGTTCGTGGTCGTCAACGTTGTAACCAATCAGTCCTAACCCATTCTTTACGTCATATTCAAACAATCCAATCTTAGTCTTCTCAGTCATTAGCCAACCTCCTTTGAATCAC
This sequence comes from Methanobacteriota archaeon, assembly GCA_002712285.1. Lineage (GTDB taxonomy): Archaea > Thermoplasmatota > Poseidoniia > Poseidoniales > Thalassarchaeaceae > MGIIb-N2. Next base: position 5,936 of record PATC01000028.1, on the reverse strand, counting down.
AACTTGCGCCCCATCAATCCTAATCTAATCAAATTGAGCAGACCCATGCCCTTTTTCGTTTTTCGATCCTTTCTTCTCATCTGCTTTCTAAGTTTCAGAACCTGTTTTTCTACAGTAATCTTCTCTTCACCAATCTCTCTAACTACCCTGTTGAACATGGTGCCCATGAATTTTGGAACCCATGTGTAGTTTGCATCGTCTGCCAAGAATTTCGCTGTGGTCTTGAAACGCCTTAGATCTCGCATAACATATGATGCATCCAAGTCCTTCTTGTATTGCTTCAATGCCTTTTCAGAAAAATCACCGGATTCGATACAGTTGGCGATGACTTTGGCGGCTAGTTTTCCTGAATGTATTGAGTAATTTTGCCCCTGTATTACGGCCCCATTTGAGTACACTAATCCTGCAGCATCTCCAATTACAACAGCTCCATCTCTTACGAGTCGAGTCGGCATCCTATCTAATCCATATTCTGGGACTAGATGAGCTCCATATTCGACAGTTTCTCCACCTCTAATTAGAGGGGCGATTGCCGGGTGTGCTTTGTAGGCGGCAAGCATGTCATAGGTGTGAATCCCAGAAGGAAGGCTATCTAGTTGGATGACTACTCCGATAGATAGCGTATCCTTGTTTGTGTAAAGCCATCCACCTGCTCTTGGAACTAATCCAGCGGTGACGGGATATTCTTCCCATGCCTTTTCAGCCATGTCATCAAAAATTGCCAACGCTGCCTCCATTGCCATTCCACTTGGTGGGCGTTCTTCGTCCCCAGAATAGCAGCCGAATCGGCTGTTAATTTCCTCTTCGCCTAGATGGATTACTTCTTTCACTCCTAGAATGATTCCATGTCGATCTTGAGCGTGAAGCATCGAGTCAAATGCATATGACCTAGTCAGAACGGAATTACTCCCTTCTGCGATTACTACCACGTTACTGGTCATCACTTCTCCATCTTGAACGATACCACGAATTTTTCCATTCCTTACAGCATCTACAATCTCTGGATCGAAGTTAGATATCTTCCATTTCTGTGCCTTTCCACGTCCCGAGTCTTCAGCTGGGTCGGTTAAATCTCTGGCGGTGTAAGAAGTGTGATCCAATCCCTCAATATTGAGTTGGTCGATTTTTATTCCAGGCATTATGAACACACCTGCTTCTTCCAATTTCTCGGCAAACCAAGCATCTGTTCGTGCTCGAAGCACGCTCCATCCGGTTCTCATCGAGGGTTCGACTGTCCCTCCAATTCCGTCCCATGATGCAAATTTCCCCTCCATGATGAATGCATCATCTGAGGACAAGAATCCAATTTTTTTGTTGTTGATATATCGCTCTATGCCTGGATTATCCATCTCCCAGTTTGGGAAAATATCGTCTAATTCGTCTAACTCACGGCCCCAGAGTATCCCTCCGGACATGTTTTTGGCTCCGACAGGTTCTCCTCTGTCAACCACAAGAATCCGGTCACCTTCAACACCTTCCTTGAGTAATTGTGCGGCACAAGCCATACCGGCCATCCCACATCCGATGATTATGACATCGAAGTCAGCCTCCTCGCCCATGTGCACCCTCATCGCCAACTAACTACAACCTGTCTTTGAATGTCTCCCTTTTCCATGTAAAAATCAAGGTTGAGTTACTTGCATAGGAACGGATAAGTCCTCCTACGTTCGGAGTCAGACTGATGAGGAGGGTCGCTAGTGCGCCTGCAAAGGCAATCCTGTTTGGTGAACATGCGGTGCTCTATGGCGCTCCTGCAATTGCTGTGGCCGTGGATTTACGTGCAAAGGTTAGTTTGGATAATGCCGATGAATGGAGTTTGAATGGTCAATCATTGGTTCCTTCAGAGAATCCACATCTTGCATCTCTTATTCGTTGGGCTTCGGTAGAAGATCGCCCGCAAGCTATCGATGTGGAGAGTGATATCCCAATTGCTTCAGGACTTGGATCTTCTGCATCTCTTTGTGCATCTATCGGAGCCCTCTTGGTACCTGAACCTATTTCGAAGGAGCGCATTGCTCGAGCAGCACATAATTCGGAGGCCGAAGCACAAGGTGGTAGAGCCAGTCCAGTAGATACAAGCACTGTTACTCTTGGAGGTGCCGTAGTTGTGAGTAATGATAGATGGCCCGGTATAGATCACCGCTGGGACGTCGATTTGAGTGGTCCAGATGGGGACCGGCACTGGTCCATTCATTCAATTTCTCTATCTTCTGAATTGAGATCAATACCACTTGTCATTGGTTCAACCGGTAAGGGTTCTTCCACGGCGAAAATGGTCGCTAGTGTAGCGGCTCGTATGCATGAGAGTGAGTTTCGCACCTCAATGAATCGCCTTGTTGCTTGTGCCGAGGATTCGATACACCTCATGTTGGGGGGCAATCCAATCTCTGTAGGTGTGGCTATGAATAGATGCCATGCACTTTTGAGAGAAATTGGTGTATCGTCTCCAGAGATTGAGGCGCTGATTGAAGCTGCTTTACCTCACAGTATCGGAGCGAAGATGACAGGAGCTGGCGGAGGCGGATGTATTCTTGCATTAACAGAGGACCCAGAATCTTGTGCTACTGCTATTCGATCTGCTGGCGGGGAGGCCTTTGTTACAAGAATGGGTGCTGAAGGTGTTAGAATCGAGGATTTTTCTGAATTCTCCTGATGACGGTCTCGCACTTTTGTTTATATACTGTTGATAAAGTCGGAATGCCATGAGTGATGAAGATCGTCTTGTTGTAGTGAATGTCGTTGCGAGCACCCGTGTAGCTGAGGAACTCGATCTCCCCGAGATTGCAATTGAACTCAATTGTGAATATGAGCCTGAACAGTTCCCTGGTGTCGTTTATCGCGTGACTGACCCTCGACTTGCAATTCTCATGTTTCGTTCAGGCCGTGCTGTATGCACGGGCGGAAAGAACGAGCAGAACATACATACAGGTATTGAGCGAATGATTAACGATTTGCGAGCTGCTGACATTGAAACTTGGGACCTCGCAGATGTAAAAATCGAAGTTCAAAACATGGTTGCTACCTACGCTCTCCACTATCCTGAGGATTACGATGCTCTTTCCAAGGATATCGATCAGCGAATGAAGGTCGTCAAAGATCCTGGTCACAAGGACTCAAACTCCCGTGGATGGCGTGCACCAACTCCTGAGGAGGTTGCCATGGATGAAGCGGAATCTCCGCTCCAAGCACTCCCTGCTGGTGAACCTTTGGCGGGACTACCTCGCCATCTGAACCTCAATCACCTTACCTTCCACTTGCCCTTCGATCGGGTTGAGTATGAGCCTGAGCAGTTCCCTGGCCTGATTTACAGAATTGATTATCCAAAGGTTGTCTGTCTAATCTTCGGAAGTGGCAAAATGGTGATTACAGGAGCTCGTCACAAGGACGAGATTCTTGAAGCGATTGAGTTCATCAAAGACGAACTAGCAGACCTACTTTACGAAGATTGAATTCAACTTCTCTAGAGGCGCATGTTTGATACACAGCCGCGAGGCTGTTGGGGCATGGTCCGTGCATCTTCGACGGGTGTCTATCGCTCGCTTTTCTTGGTGTGTCTCCTAATAGCATCAACCACTCTTGTCGCATGGGCTCCTCCTCAGCCCTTGGATAATGTTGACGAAAACCTCAACGTGGTTGGACTTCGATCAGGACAAGGTGTCGTTGATGTACCCGAGTGGGCTATTGGAGATACTTGGACTTACGATTCCTTCTTTGACGTTCAACCCCTAATTGCATCCGGTGCGCCCGGGTCTCAAATTGGTACACTACGGGGAACTATGACCAGGGAAGTCACAGATATTACAACACAGATGGTTGAGAACCAGTCAACTGTTGTTTACATTGTCGAGCAATCAGGGACTTTCAGGTACAATGGTGCCCGTCTCATTGCTTCTGGAGTGACAATTACTGGCGATCTCCGTGTCATATACTCCGCTGATGAAGTAGTAAGAGCATCAGATCTTGGCCAGATTACGATGGATATGAATTTAGATGTCGATCTGTTAGGAATTCCTTTCCCAATCAACCTCGTAACCGGTACGAACCTAGATTTGGCAACTATTACAATCGCTACTGATTATGCTCCTCCAAAGGAATACTACGATTTCCCTATTGCCGCAGGTGAATACTGGAACTCTTCTGTAACTACGGATACTTCGTGGTCTGGTTCAGTTTACGAGAATCTGTTCGATCTTCCTGCAGATTCGTCCGAACAGACAACAGAGATGTTCGGGGTAACAGCAGTTGGCAACCCTGGTGTCCAATACTCCGGATGTGCAGTATCTCTGAAATCGACCGCATACAATACAACAAGTGGTAATGTGACTAGTTACCGTTGGTTCTGCCCTAATGCGAAGGCTGAAGCATGGTGGCATCAGACTTTAGATCTTGGTGTCGAGATTGATTTCAAGCTTATGACTTACACAGCAGGGACTCGAAATCCAGTTATCTCCGTGGACACTGAATTCCCTGCTTGGCCTCTAGATTCCTATCTCGGTGCGTGGGTGAATGTCTCTGACCCGGCAACAGGTTCCCCAATGGGCAATCAGGCAGTTGAGTTCAGATATGAGTCAATGGGTGACTATCGTTCGCTTACTACAGCAAGTAATGGGAGTGCTTACGTGACTTTTGACACCGGTAATAGAACAGACTCATCTCCGTCTGACACGGATTATGCTAGCCACGGTATTGTAGGATACATCGCAGCATCGGATGCTGTTGGAGTAAGCAGTATCATACTTGATACGAATCTTGTCGAAGTTGATTTAGCAACGCTATCTAATGGTGTGTCTGTAACACGTACTCGAGATGCAGCAACGGAGCAGATTGACACATCAAGTGGTGTTAATGCAGTACCTGGGGATACACTAGAATTTTCGATCCCTGTGAAAAATCTCGGAATTCTAAGTGCACCTGCCACAGATTTTGAGATTATGTCCCCTAGCGGCTCATCGAATCGTGTTTCAGTCCCCTCCTTGCCTGCACTTGGTGAGATTCAAGTCGCCGTTGAATGGACAGTTCCAACAGATCAGGCAATTGGAGATGTTGTTCTGCAGTTTGAAGTGGATCCCGATGGGACAGTTGTGTCCGATCCGGACAGAAGTAACAATGTTGGCCAGTTTTCAGTATTCATTGGTAGGCTTCCAATAGCAGAATTGGCGGAAATGAGCAGTTTCTACACATTCACAGATGTTCAACTGGATGCAACTAGTTCGATTGATCCAGATGGTGCATCTGAGATGTTGTGCGAGTTCAGAATCGAGGACCCGCTAGCAGTTGATGATAATGACAACGATCCGAGTGATGGCGTCATTTCGAGATATATCTACACAGATTCGTCCGATGATTGTGTGCAAGAATGGTATTGGACTGATGAAGGCGAATACCTTGTTGAGTTTTTCATTACAGATGATGAGGGTGATATCAGTCACACGAATATGACTGTCGAAGTGCTGAATCGCGCTCCAGAGCTGGTTCTTGCATCCAATGTTAACACAGTACCGGTTATGGATAGAGTCACTTTTGATGCGTTTCAACACAGTGATGTAGATACAATGAATCCAGAAGCCCCAGTTGATTTCCTATGGGCTGCCGACTGTGAAGAAGGAAAAGTGACTCAGGTGTGTACTGTCACTCCTATGGTTGAAGGGACATATACGATTCAAGCGACTGCAACGGATGATGATGGGGCGATTACAATTGCCGAGCATTCGGTGCAAGTAACCAATATCGCACCTTGGAATTCCACTATGATGGCCAAATCCGCTAATGGTACGGAACTTCAGATGGATTCTCAGATGGTTTGGCATGTAAACGAAGATGATCCTATTACATTTACAGGGATGGCCGAAGATTCAGTGAATGATTTGGATACTCTCTCCTATGAGTGGTGGCCTGATGTAGAAGAGAATGCAACATGGTCCGTCCTACAAGAGAAT
>PATC01000027.1 GCA_002712285.1 Methanobacteriota archaeon | reverse complement strand
TACGGTTATGAGGGGGATTAGTATGAGTAGAAACCCAGTACCTGCAAGGGGTTCAGGTGGCCCCTCCACCATGGTTCGGTGAACAATTACGACATGACAATCTTCGTTTGGATCGATATCAGTCATCGTCATGCAAATGCTCACCATATGGATGCCTGGCTCTAAGGTTCCATTGACTGACCAGACCCACACAGATTGGTTCCCTTCTCCAACTCGCGTACTTTGTGGGTCCTCAAAGTGGCTAAGTCGCTGTTCTTCTTGCCAATTTCCATGAACTGTTTCGGCCCAGGAATTGTAGACGCCTGCGACTTCAACGACTGTAAGATCTATACTTGAGTCTCCCCAGATAGTCCCAGGAATGAACTCTACTCTAGCCGCACCATTTTGATCTACTTTCAAATCAAGTTCAGGAGCCAACATCTGACCATTTAATTCGATTCGAGACGCTGTCTCATATCTGTCAAAGTAAAGTTGCCCATCAATCAAACAGTTATGTTCTACATCTATCTCAAGTGTGATGACATCTCCTTGACTAAGTGTGAAATTCACATTCCAAGCGGAGGTGACGAATTCTTCGGGTTGTGTCCAGTCAAACTCCATCGTGACCCTGTTTGTTGTGTTTTGGAATACTTGTGCGCCGCCTGCTAGGACACGGACAGTAAACTGTGTCTGTGCATCTGCAGGTGATCCTGGGACAGGGTTTGTGAGGCGGCAAGTTGGTCCATCGAGGCTTAATCCTGCGAACAGACGAACTGTTAGGTTTCCTTCGAATTTTGTCGCATGTTCTACGGGCGCAGAGTCCACACTCAAGAGTTGATTTGTGAATCGATTAAACCCGAAGGCAGGTGGTTGGCCTGAATCTAGGGGATAGATGAGATCCATTGAGGTCTCGTTTTGTAAGAACAGATTTCGGTTAGCTGGTTGGAAGATACTAGTCCCCTCATTTTCCGGAATTTCCATTGTATCTGGCTTTGCGGTGACGGAACCTGCAAGCATAGTTAGAACGAGCACAGCGATTAGAATCGCCGATACACTGGAGTGCCTCGCGTCGTTCATGCACCGTTCATGTGGACCGAGTTGTTCAATCCCTCGCAGAATTATCAGGCTAGAAGGAGAAGCAAATAGGCAAGTAATGAGCCAATGAGAGTAGATGCGAGATTTACTTGGCCTTTTGTCATCAGACCTTGATTTTCGAACATAGCCCCAAGGATTGAATCAATTTGACAACCAAACCATCCAACGAGAACTATCACAAGGAAAACACGCCATGATTGTTCTGAGAATCCACTTCCGAAGAATCCAATGAGTGGTACTGCAGTCATTGCAATCAGTAGTGATCCGCCTAATGCTGCGGCTTGCCCGGTGGGCGAGATTCCTCCGTTAGTTCCTGCAGGAACAATCTGTCCGTTTACAATCATACGTACGCGGGGGTCTAGGACTCCAAATTCTGAAGCCATTGTGTCAGAGGAGGCGACAGCGACCGCTGCAACGAAAGGTGCGGCTAATACTACGGGTTCACCGGTAAGCAATGCAAGAAGAGCAATCATCCCTGGGGCGCCACCATTTGCGATTACATTAGTCCAGTTTCTTGCTCCATCTCTTGCTTCGGCTAGACCCATCAACGCCTTTTCATCATAAGAGAAACGCGTAGCGAGAGAACCGGTTACTAGGAAGATCAGCAATATTGCGAGCCAAGTCCAATGACCTCCAATCCCGACAATGATTCCAAGCATGCACGCTGCTAGGATCCCACTCTTGTCCAGAAATCCTCGTATTCCGGCGATGCCGCCAAGGAATAGAACTAGGCCTAATGTCACAAGACTATTCGAGTCCGTGAATGCATCAATCATGTGTCCCGACATGAACGGTTCATCTTATCCGCATCAAGCCATCGCTCAAGTTGGAGTGGGAATGTGAGTTCCTTTGGCCTCTTTGTCTTCTCCGTTAACTCCTCTCATGAGTGCATTCCCAAGAACTAGTACGCCTGCGACTAGTAGGAGAGTTGCGAATAGGCTAGCAAGGATTGAGGCTCCTTCCGAACCACCTACATAAAGGACGATTGTAGGAACAAATACTGCCGTACCATTCCATAGTCCGTGGCCCAAAATTGCACACATTAGCGCCATTACAATGCTTGAAGGTGGACGAATTCCACCTGGGATTTCCTCAATCTTGGGCAAGGAGATTTGTTGCAAACGTGACTCAAGAGTTTGATGGAATGCAGAAGTTAGTGCATTAGTTTCCGAAGAGGCAGCATCTTGAGGTTGGATTTCCTGCCCTGTATTTGGATCAAAAAGCATCCATGTTTGACTAGGGTCGTCAGGTTTCTCGCTCTCCGTTTTACCAGCTTCACGCATTTCTCCAGCAAGAAAACCGATGGCATAGCCTGTTATTCCGGTCCAAAAAGCATGTCCCGGGATAGATCCGATACCCCTGATTAAGGCTGTAAGTGCGAAACCTGTGAATCCGGCTTCAAAAGATAGAAGAATATACTGTAGGTTTTCGATTAGTGCGAAGCCTAAACCTACTGTGAACCCAATCTGGAACCCACGTTTTCCCCCGTCCATTTGATGCATAAATATGGCAACAGCAAGAGCCTTACAGATTTCTTCTCCTATTGGTGCACTGATGACTGCCGTAAGGCTCAGCATTAATTCTTGATTCGTGGTGTCGAATCCAAGAATCCCAGCTATTTCAGGAAAAATGAAACTATTGATCACGATTGCAGGGAATCCTGACATCATCCCCAAAAAAAGCCAAGATTCTGCATCACGTTGCCGGGTCAATATTCCAAGCCGTTCCTTTGAAATCGCCCACCATGCCATCACTGGAATTGAAAACCCTAGGAGAAAGAAGGGAATTCCAATGATTATTGCGATCAAGAATAGGATTTCAGTAGCAATACCTGTCCAGAGCCCAAGTGAAATTGCTAATGAAGTAGTAATGAGGACAGCGAAGATAGCCCAAAGTGATCTGGCTTGAGGGATGTCTAACGAAGAAGCATCGCGTACTATGTGGCGTCGAAATCTTGTTGGCTCTGGAGTCCATAGTGTCTCATTGGGTCCAATGGCATGGTAATGGCTACCTCTTGGATCTGGAATTGCGACACGTACATCTACAATCTTAGGCCTTTGGACATAGGCAATCAATGCTAGGAACGGGGCACTGAATAGGATTCCACAAGCGGTGAGATATGGCTCACCTTCGATTACACCCATCACTCCTACAGATAGGAATTGGACGAGGAGGAAAGCAAGGATGACAATACCAAGCGTTCGCCCGTAAACCTTCCAAGGCTTGGACATGCGTCCTATCCGCAACTCTTCTTGGGGTTTAGTGACCTTAGTTACGGGCATTGGCCGGTATATTCGGCCATCTGGGCCCTGAACGGGTTGCATTATCGAAACTCCTAGTGCCGCTCAGTCCGCCCATCAATCCGTTCGGCTGAGGACCTTCATCATCGCGGCAACCCTCTATCAGGGTTGTCGGTTCATGGCTCTGACGCTAATCAGATCCATTCCAAGTGTGCATCTACATACTTTGGTACAGCTTTCCTGCCCCAGAATAGATAGTAGATTCCTAGTGTTACTATTGACAAGAGAAATACCTTGACCCAAACTCCGAACAGTCCTGGTCCTGTACCTGTGTATCGAATTGCTCTTCCATCAATCCGAACATTGCTTGCCCACTTGCTGAACACCATTGTCTTAGCCCAAGGATATCCGAATCCAAGGGTGATCATCGTCAGTAGGGCGGCCAGAATTTTAGTAAAAAATAGTCCAAAATTTGCGGTCTGAATCGCCCATCCTCCTACAGAGGGTGCCACGGTTGTAACATCTGCAACTACAGGTGCAGCAGGTGCTACAGTCATTGGCTGAGGTGTGGGTTCTGGAACTTGAATTTCTGCCGTAAAATCAGGGTAATGTTGCTGAGTGTACGATAGAGCCATTGCCGCATCGTGCCCTTGCTGAACTAAGCCATCGTAGTATTGTTGTGCGCTGGTCATGAAAGTTGGTTGGGGCTACATCGTATAGGCGTTCCCCATTCAATAAATGCCCCTCTATCTCACACTTTCTGATAATTAATCATTTAATAAGATAAATGATTTTTAATTATTCAATTGAATAATAATAATGTCTTATGATGATTTTATAGTCAATAATGTGCCGAATAATTGATACACTAGTTTTTCAACAAGGAATGCTATGAGCGAACACAGCAAGCTTGAGTACATTTGGCTAGATGGATACGAACCTACGCAGAACATGCGAAGTAAAACCATGGTGAGAAAAAACTTCGGAGGAACAGTTGAAGAATGTCCTGTTTGGATGTTTGATGGTTCATCTACTCGCCAAGCCGATGGTAGCGCCTCTGATTGCTTGCTTCAACCAGTGAACATATTTCCAGATCCGCAGCGGATTAACGGTTATTTGGTCATGTGTGAAGTGATGAACCCGGATGGAACTCCACATGTTAGCAATGGAAGAGCCACAATAGATGATGATGACAATGATTTTTGGTTCGGATACGAACAAGAGTACTTCATCATGGATGTAGCAACTCAACTTCCTCTTGGTTTTCCTGTAGGGGGCTACCCCGGGCCGCAGGGGCTGTATTACTGCTCAGTGGGTGGAAAGAATACACATGGGCGTTCTCTAGTGGAAGAGCATGCTGATTTATGTCTTCAAGCCGGTATTAATTTTGAAGGAATCAATCAAGAAGTAGCTTGTGGACAGTGGGAGTTCCAAATATTCGCTAAGGGTGCTAAGCAGGCTGGCGATGAATTATGGGTTGCTAGGTATATGCTAGATCGCTTGACTGAAAGTTATGGCTACTACATAGAATATCATCCTAAGCCAATCAAAGGCGATTGGAATGGTTCTGGAATGCATGCAAACTTCTCAAATGGTGTCATGAGGGAGAAAGGAGGTAGGGAATTGTTTGACAATATCTGTGAAGCATTCGGTCAAAATATCGACAAGCATATGTCCGTTTATGGAGCCCACAACGAAGAACGATTAACAGGACTTCATGAAACCCAATCAATTGACCAGTTTTCATATGGCGTATCCGATCGGGGGGCTTCTATCCGTGTTCCGGCTTCAGTGCCAAATGATGGATGGGTAGGTCGCCTGGAAGATCGTAGACCTGCTTCTAATGGCGACCCCTACAAGATTGGGGCAGTCATCATTTCAACAACAAAATCGGTTTGTTGATGGTGGACGTGCCGAGATTTGAACTCGGGGCCTCTTCCATGCCAAGGAAGCGCGCTTCCAAGCTGCGCCACACGCCCAATAAGGGAGCGACTAGCCGGCCCGATTTAAGGATGCCCGGCACTCTCGAAGGTCATGGTGGACCGGGCTAAGCGGGTGCCGCATCGCGTGGTTTCAGTTGATGCCACTCCAACAAATCGGGCACCTCCTGACCCTATGAGGTGGTTGGAAATTATTCGTAAACATGTAACTGATATTGAAGCTCCATTCCTCAAAGGATTGGGTCGTTGGCTCAAGGTTTCTTGGTCCGAACCATCCTCTGATTTACTTGGTGTTACTCGGTTTGAATTGGATCCGAATGAGTTGATGCGTAGGCGACGTATGCGTGCTCCAAGTGGCCCAGTCCATATCGAATTACATCCAATCCTTGTAGATGACTCTGCTCTGCTCGCACATACTTTTGTCCACGAGTTACTTCATGCGGTGGGCCTAACTGACCATAATAATCGTCATGCTTCTCTAACTGAAGAGATTGCTCCTGCTCCTTCTCTTGCTGAATCCCCTGTCTTGATGCGTTTACGTTCTGAGGTATTGGATGGTCAAGATATTCAAGAGTGGTTATGCACCAATTGTGGCACTTCATGGAAGCGTACTACGGTATCGCGTCCAAAGCGGTGCCCCCGTTGCGCTCGTGCCGCAGTAATCGCTCATGAGAGTTCACGTGATGGTGAACATTGAGAATTGGGATTGATATCTATGGGCCGATCTGTCGACCTCGAGGGTTATGACAGAACATTGGTTTCCAGATTGCTAATTTTATTGCTGATGTTATTCTCTGTGATGTTTTACACTCGTTTTCACGGTAGTGGGAATACCCTTGACATTTATCTCTTACATGGCACTGGTGGTTTGGATAGTTTCATTCGAGGATTCTACAGAATTGCAGCAGGATATCTCGCTATTCACACATTGTTGTTCTGGATGATTAGGAATCCTGTACCCGGTTCCATGCAGCCTCTCTTCAGAAAAGATCTGGTGGTTAAGCCCCATCCCTCTCTTGGTTTGGAACGGCTTGTTCCTTTCAGTTCATGGACTCTAATGATCTTCGGCTTATCTATGTGGATTAATGGTCTGATGTCTCTCTTCATTCTCTTTGGGGTGCATCCTTCACCTTTCCTAGTCCATGCTGGTGTTGCAGTTTTTGCCACTGCATTTAGTGCAGCAGTTCTCACTGCAGTGGTTGTTCGTTATGTGATTCTTCCTTCAATGATTCAAAATGGAAGCCCTATCGATCACATGTTTCTGCCGCATGAACAGGTGATGCATAATTGGGCATTGATTCTTCTCGCGATTGAATTGGGCCTTGGATGGATGACTGTGCAGGCTCCTATGGTTAGCCTCGGTCTCACATATGGTGCAATCTATCTTATCTTCTCTGAATTATGGGCCCTCTGGGGCGGGGGTTACTATGTCTACGAATTCATTGATCCTCGTCCTCGCCTTGCTCCATATTTTCTCCTGGGTCTGACTATTCTTTGTGCTCTTTCATTTGTTATTGGATGGTTTGTTAGTTTGATTCGTGAGCAGAATCCTTTCTTCGCCGTAGTTCTATTGCTTCTTCTTGTGTTTGGTTCGACGCGATTCAAGAATCCCCTCTCTTTGGGCGACTCAGCGTCGGATTGAGTGCATAATTGAAATGCGTTCGCACCTCGGATTGGATTGGGCGATTGGTGTAGTCTGGATATCATGGTGGCCTTCTAAGCCGCTGACACGGGTTCGAATCCTGTATCGCCCATCCCATTAATCCGGTAGTTTGGTAATTTACTTTGGCCATTCTCTTCCGTAGCGCTGATATACAGGGGGCAGGTCGGGGAAGCGCATGAAGCGTGGTTCCCGGGCTTGGAAGAAGCGAGGCAACCAGCGCTGGAAGTGGCGTAAGAAGAAGCTTCGGCGCCGTAAGCGCGCCCGACGTCAGGCTCGGCAGTGAGACCGTCGGAATCATAAACGGGTCTTGCTTCCCCGAACTTACCTCATGGGGGTATAGTATAACCTGGCAGTACCGCGGGCTCCAGTTGCACGGGGATGACGACAAGTGGGTATGCTGAAGGTGGTTTGATGACCAACTGGAGCGCCGACCCGTCGCGACCCGAGAGTGTGCGGTTCAGGAATTGCACACACTGAAGCGGAAGACACCCGCTGATCTGGGTTCAAATCCCAGTGCCCCCACCTCAAACATCCTTTACCGGCCGCAGGCATGAAACACCGAGTTGTGTCAAGGCATAACATGACGAACTCACCAGATGAGATGATTGCCTATGTCGATATGGATGGTGTCCTTGTCGATTTTCCATACAACATCGAAGACGTTCATGAATCTATTCGGGAGGAATGCAAAGAGTGGTGTATGCATACAAAAAATCACCATTCCGATTTCGAAGGCCTGTTTGCAACTTTACCTCCTATGGTAGGTGGAGCGGACGCCCTCATTCGCCTTCAGGCCGGGGGTTACACAGTATATTTGCTATCCACTGCCCCTTGGAGTAATCATTCTTCATCATCAGATAAGCGAAGATGGGTAGAAACTTATCTCCCTAATCTTCCGATTAAGAGATTGATTCTTAGTCATCGAAAGGACCTCAATCGAGGTGCCCTACTAATCGATGATCGTCCGAACAATGGTGCAAAAGAGTTTGGAGAAATTGAGGGCCAACGTTGGATTCACTTCGGCTCAGAGGCGTTCCCTGATTGGCATGCCGTACTTGCTGAACTTGATTGTTGATATTCTAGTCGTGGGGTTCATCTCTATCCACTACTTCGCTTGGTTTGATGACCCGCACCATCGTACCTGCTATCGGCATGGTTCTATTGTTACTCTTCCCACTAACTGGCAGTATTGGTATGTCATCGAATGAATTTGTACCAGTCCATGGCTCGCCGAACCAATATGCTCGGATGGAATGGACAATGGAGATTCCCGCTCAATCTGTTGAACTAGGTCCTGATATCCCTTGGTGGGAGCGGACTACGCTGGATAATGATCGTAATCAAATCCATGATTCACTCCAAAATCGCGAAGGAATCCTTTGGGTTGGGTTGAGTTACGGTCGTGATATAGTTGAACAAGATGTAGAATCATTACGAGCGCTTGGGATTGATGCCAAACTCAAGATTGATGCTGTCGATGCAGTTCTTCTTGGTGCGATCGATTCTTCTCATTTGGATAATCTAACTGCACTAGATGGAGTCGTGATGGTGGAAGAATATGGCCTTCTCCGTTTCTATGGTGATATCCAAACTCCTGCAGTGAAGGCGAGTGCCTCAGACATCTACCCTGATGGTGCATGGAATCTATCGGTTTCTGGTCATGGGATCAATATCGCTCTTACAGATACAGGTGTGGACAGTGAGCATCCTGGTCTAATCGGTAAGCATGTGGCTGGATATGATGCAGTTTGTTTTGTTCATTCAGACCCCACATGTATTCTTAATGGGGGTCGGGAGACAGATGGATCTTTCGATCCAGATGATGGGAACCAGCATGGTACTGCATGTATGGGAATGGCTGCGGCGAGCGGTATCGGTCCAGATGGTAGCCAGACCGAGTACTACGGATCAGCTCCAAACGCCTCGCTTGTCGATGTACGTATCGGTACTGATGTAGGAGCAGGCCCCTTCGAGAATTATCTTCTTGAGCAAGAGTTCTACGAATCAGCTATGAATGGTATTCAGTGGATTATTGACAATAAGGATACGGCTTGGACTGGAGTCGACGAAGACCTACACGGGATCGATATCATATCGCTCTCATGGGGAATTACGAGTCACGAGGGTGGTGGCAGTGACGGTGAGGATATGCACAGCCGTATTCTTGATGAGGCAACTCTGGCGGGAGTAACAGTTAGTGTTGCTGCAGGTAATGACGGTCCAGACAATGACGGGTTATCCGGTATGGGGTCAAGTAGCCTGTCTATTACAGTTGGAGCTACTGACGATAAGAACACAATCGACCGCGAAGATGACACTGTAGCAGGATATTCTAGTCGTGGTCCTCGTCGTGATAATGGTGACTCTAATCCAATTAATGAGCTCAAGCCTGACCTATCCGCTCCAGGTACAAATATCATTCAAGCAGAGGGTTGTGTTACTAGTGGGGGTTGCAATAATCTTGTTCCAGGGCAGGATGCTTCAGACAATGACTACACCGGTCGAGGAAGTGGTACATCCTATGCTACCCCTGCAGTCACAGGTGTAATTGCACTAATGATGGAAGCAAATCCTGACCTCGATCCGCTACAAATCCGAGAGGTTCTGAAGCAGACAGCGGAGCGTCGAGGTGAGGCTACGCAACCTGAGGTTGATCCATATTGGAATCGAGACTTTGGATGGGGCATGGTAGATGCTCTTGCTGCAGTTGAATTATCATTCCATCTGATTGAAACTAATCAAACATCAATGGTAGATTGGACTCTGCAGAATCACCATATAAACACCACGATGGATGGTGATATGGCGATAATCACTGGACATTCTTGGGGGATCGATTCACCAGTTGAACGCGTTGAATTCCGTATTGATGGGGGGCAGTGGTTCCAGACGACCTATGAGGGAGTCCCATCTGATCTATCTGCCTTAGTTCCGTTCAATTGGACTCTTGCTCTAGATACAACATCTCTGTCTTCTGGAACACATATTGTCGAGATTCGTGCTTCTGACAGCGACGGTATATCTCTCCCAGTCGTTCTTGAAATCGATGGAGGAGGGTCTGCTGAAGGCGCTGCGGGGCTATCAGCTTACTTATTCTCGTTGGGTATTGTTCTGATTGTGGTTATTGTATCTAGTGTGGTACTATTCCTTCGCACTGGAGATGAGGATGAGACTGATCTCTCTTCGGACATTTTGGAAGCAACATTAGTCGCCTCTGATGATATCGAGTTAGATAGTCGGACTGTCAATGAACTGAAGGAAATGCTCAGATCTGAGGGGTTATCAATATCAGGAAAGAAGGATGATCTCATCCAACGACTGAGGGATGTGCCCAGGTCTCGTTAGCCGGGGCTTCATAACCGGGCCCTGTATGCGTCGGTCATGGCGGGATTCTCTGACAGGGCGAATTCCATCCAGCCAACAGGCGTCCGTAAGATGTTCGATATGGCAGGAGACGATGTCATTTCCTTCGGTCTTGGGGAGCCAGATTTCCAACCTCCTCAGGTTGCTATTGATGCAATGCATCAAGCAATGCTAGCTGGCCACAACAAGTACACTACGACAGCAGGCCTACCCGAACTTCGCCTCAAGATTGCAGAGTCATTAGGCCATCTTCAGCCAGGGATGGATGAGACCAATGTCTGTATGACAATGAGTGGGACGAATGCGTTGTTGAATTGCTTCCTAACTCTGGTTAATCCTGGTTCTAATGTTCTTATGCCTGAGCCATATTTTCCTCTCTATGGCCCAGATGTCTTGATTGCTGGTGGGGAGTCAAGATTCTATCCGTGTCTTTTTGAACACGAATTTATTCCCCAAATCGATGTTCTAGAATCCCTAGTTGACGATAACACAGTAGCAATCCTCTACAATTTCCCCAGTAACCCTACTGGGGCGACGATTACAACACAGCAACGTGATGAATTATTAGATTTCGCAAAACGTCATGATCTCTGGATTATCACCGACGAGGTCTACGATCGAATCGTCTACGATGTAGATCATGTCTCGTTTCTTGGTACGGGATATGATCAGACATTGCTGATAAATTCCTTTTCCAAGACATTCGCGATGACGGGGTGGAGAATCGGATACATTTGCTGTCCGAACCCCGAAACTGTAGGTCAAATAATTAAAATGCAATACTATATCACGGCTTGTAGTAATGATGCCATGCAGTATGCTGTGCTAACCGCTTTTGATGAAGCCTCAAGTTATCCTGAAGAGATGGCAAAGGAATTTCAAGCCCGGCGTGATTTAATTTGTGAGCGCCTCAATGCGATGCCAGGTGTTTCTTGCCATGTGCCCAAGGGTGCATTCTACGTGTTCCCTAAGATGGAGGTGCCCGGTATGACATCTGAAGAGCTTGCGATTGAACTCCTAAATGGGGGCGTTCTTGCTTCGCCCGGTTCCGCCTTTGGAGAAAGCGGAGAGGGCCATATCCGATTCGCATATACCATTGCGCGCGACGATATCTCCGCGGGTATGGATAAGGTCGAGGCTGTTCTTCGTCGCCTGCGAGGGGAGTGAGATGTCTTTCAGCGTTGAAATGGCTCGCTTCATAGTCGCTCTTTCCATCTCCTGGTTTTTGACTCGGATTCCTCTTTACCTCCTCCCTCGAATAAATTTGCATGATTTGCCTCTTGTTGATCATCCTGCATCTCCTCCAGTTGATGAGGCTCTCATCCTTCAATTACTACGGGTCCGTCGAGCATACTGGGCATCGATTCCGATTGGTCTCGTTCCCATCGTTATCGGATTATTGATGATAATTCAATCCCCCTCTTCGTTTGGTTTTGGGTTGATTGTTGGGGCGGCTTGGGTCCTAATTGCACGTATTACACCGTTTGCGCTTGATTCAATGGAACGCTACCCCTATGCAATGGGCCTAATTCATGAATTGAATAGAATTCGTCTTGAACCGCCTGCATGTTGCCCTAATCCTATTCCAGTGTGGGAAATTGATGGTGTCAGATGTACTTCTTGTGACCGTCTACTTCTTGCTGAATCTCGACCTGATATCGGTCGCCGCCGCTCAGATAATTTGCTAGTTGGAGCCATGCGCGTGATTCTTCTCGACGGACGTCCATTCACAGATGCCGCTGAAGAAGAATGATCACTCTCTTCCCTTTCTTCGTGCTTCCAATCTTTCTGCAACTTGCGATGCAACCCATCCTGATAATCTACCAATCGGAACTTCAGGAAGTAGGCCAGCTTCAGTATTTGATACAACATCCATTGATTCAGAAATTTCTTCTGAAGGCGTGAACATGTCGAATTCATAGTCGTAAGAAATTCCCTCATTGTCTTCTCTTTGGGTTTCGATTTCGACTAGGCGATTGGTGGGATCTTGCATCCATCGGGGGACTGCAATAGCGCCTCCTCCAAGCACGGTCATAGTGGTAAATGTTGCAATGGGGAGGACGGATAGGGCGACGAGCATATCGATGAAGGAAGATTCTGGAACTGTGGCTTCGACAGGTAGTAGAGACTCGATCAAACGTTTCTCAACAGCGAGTGATTGCCAGTTCTCCATTTCAATTCCGAGCCAATTAAAAGAAATTCCAATCAGGAAGCGAACGATTAACCAGAATATGAGGACGGGTAGCATCCACGTTAGTTTTGTTGTCACTTTCTCCATCAACATGCGTAGAGTAGATGCGGCACCTACAAATCTGCCAGCATACAAGGGATAAATCCGGAATCCTGCCATCAGGCCAATGAAGTAGACCATTATACCAAATTCGAATAAGTGTCCATCCGCAATCATACTCTCTGGCACGTATTGCATGGCGATTACAGGGATAAGGACGAGGATGACCTGCATAGGTGCCGCAAGAATCTGTAGGCCTCCATGTACTTCCAGAAGCCCTCGACGACGTGTTTGGACTTGTTCGTGGACAATTCGAATCATACGGCCGAATGGACTTGTTCGTAGCCTTTCTCTTGCTGATTCAACAGCTTCAGGGTTACGGTATCGATTACTCAACCTAAGTTGGGCTAGCCAACCACCAGAGTTAGCAACTGAAAGGGGCATAAATCCCCCAGCGACAAGTGCTAGGATGAATGAGATAATTCCGTAGGCGAGCGCTGCGGATAGAATCCAAGGCATTAGTTCTGTTCGGATGGATAGTGTTAGTCCCGATTCTGTATCGACCTCAACAAGATATGTGATCGAGAATGCGACGGCAGGAGCAATCAGGACCTGTCCTCCGATTATCATTGTGAGCCAAATCCGGGCGAAGAGAGATCGGACGACAGCCACGGAGGTTCCTGCTAACCTCTCGACCTAAGTGATTGCCGATGAAGAGAACGCGAAGGTGTGTTTCAGACCGATTTCATAGAAAGTCGCCGTTATTGGGGCGCTCGGTTTCGCCTCAACCTTATTATCGCGTCATGACTGCGTTGACTGTTGGTGTCGATGGGTCGCTTGAGTGCATTTCTGTTGGTCATCACTTTGGTCGCTATGTCTGTGGGCCCATTGCTTGCGCCTCCATCACCCTCTGATTCTCCAATTGAGACCTTTGACACCTCGGGCCGAGCGCTGGTTGATTTCACAGTAAGTGACATCAGTTTCGGAAATGTATCATCTGCCGCTAGTACGTTTACTCAGCCAGATGGTAACAGTGTCGATTACATCTACGTACGTGAGACCATTTCTCTTACGTTTGAATTCCGAAATGCTGGTACTCGTCTAGACCCGGCTGATGCTGTCGGTACCATGGAGGTCTGGCACCCGATTGGTTTCGTAGTTGAATCTTGGACAGTGAATCTGTCTCTTGCGGGTGGACAATCTACTGTCGAGTCTGTGGATTGGACTCCTATGGCGGCTCATAGTCATCTTTCGGATGATGGGACTCTTGGAGGAGGATACATTCTCCGTGGTAGCGTTGATGCAGGTGTACTCGATGGAAACGAAGTGAATGATGTATACGATGAGAATATCATCGTTGCTCTCTACCACGATCGTGTTGAGAACTCACTATGTGGTGATGTAGATGGCGATGGGTCAGTTGATTGCCCAAATGCTCTTTCTGTCCCTATGTGGGTTGGAGCAGGTTACGATGTGGGCAACGACTTCTCAATAAAGGATGAAGGCCAATTCCAAATGCTTTCTTCCTCTACTTCGGCGGAGGGCAACCGACATCTACAGATTGCAAGTGATTCGGGTGTATACATCAGCAGTCGCAATGACCGTATGTGGTGGGCATGGCCGGATGCGAATCAGAACTGTAACGATGGATTCGATTCTCTAGGATATGGTCAAAATGATGGTACTCTTTCAAACGCTTACGGCATATACATCTGCACGGTCCAAGTCAAGGGTTTCGAGTTCGTATCTTTGCAGGCACGTGTGCAAGCTTGGGGTACCATGGGTCAAGGAGACGAACTCTCCCTTGAAGCTAACACTGGCCTTTCTCAGGAACGCCTCAATCTTTCTGAAGCAACGATTGGAGCAACATCCGGTGATTGGACTCCTGTTATCTGGAACATGACTGATGTATTCCCCAACTCTAATTATGGATTAGCATTCCATTTCAGTTCGGATAACAACGATGCAACTCAAGGTATTCATGTAGACGATCTAATGCTCTTCGGTATCGAGCGTGTCGATGAATATACAATCGATCTTGATTGTGATGAACCTGCGAATGGCGTGTTCAATGTTATACCTGCTGATCCAAGTCCTCCCTCAATTCGCTGCACAATGACAAACAACGGTTATGTCAGTGTTTCACCCACTATCCATAGTAAGGTGGACAACTCTTCTTGGATGTCTCAGTTCCCAATAAGGATAGATTCCACAGATCCAGTGGACTTTGATAACACTGTGACAATGATGCCTGTCGATCCAGGAAATACGTCTGAGTTCTGGGTGAATCTTTCCATTCCTGCTGGTTCAAATGTAGAGACAGTCAACTGGTCTATCTGGCTAAATGATTCTGTTAACGCTCAAAACAAGGGCCAGCGCCATTATGACGTCAATGTTGTGTCATCCTATTCGGCTCGTTTCCGTCAAGCGAATATTGTAACACCTGCACTAACTCTCCCACCAGCTGCAACAGGCAATGTAACGATGACTTTGCAGAATACTGGAAATGAGGATGTTGGTTGGACCTTTGGAGCCTACTTCAATGATCCTTTATGGTCGAATTCAAACTTAGAATGGTTTGACTCCTCTGGTGCACCGGCGACTAGTATAATGGTGCCACGTGGTGTCACTGTTGACGTCATTGCACAGTTTACCGCCCCAGTGGACGCTGTCCCAGGCCCTGTTGAAATTACATTGCTGACAAATGCAGTTCCTCCTGCTAGTGCACAGGCAACTTGGTCGATTCAGATTGAGGTTCCTTCTGTGTCAGATCTGAGTATTTCTGCAATGACTGCTGATGTTACAGCTCCATCTAATGGTCAGATGGTTCAGGTCGAGATGACTCTTGTGAATAACGGTAATAGCGATGAGAACTACAATCTCAGTCTATTAGCAGACAACAGACTTGATGCGACTTTGTCCATTATTTCTACAGGTTTACTCGATGCTTTCGGTGGTGATACTACAGTGTATCTAATTCTGCCAATGCCTTACGGTCTTCGTCCAGATATCTACTTGATTGAGGTGACAGCAACCTCTGAGTCAGATCCAAACTATGATGTTGTGCAGCAGATACGTCTCACGGTTCCCCCTACCTATGAACTGATTGTAGAGGATCTTGATATGAGCGGCCAGACTTTTTCTCCAGGCGATTCCTGTCGTACAGGTAAGTGGGAGATTACCAACATCGGTAACATGGATGATCGTTTTTCTATCGCTGTCGATCATCCAGATACCATCACAGTCGAACTCCGTGATATCAATGGTCAACCTCTATCTCCTGCGGAGACATCTGTTGTTGCACCGGGAAGTTCCTACAATGTGACGTTCTGTTACGCTTTCGTCGAAGGTACACAAGGCGACCAAACATTAAGTTTGACAGGTACCTCATTAAATTATGATGGCACAGGGGATGCTCCTTCAGATACTGGTTCTGCTGTGTTTGATGTTGGAACACAGGGTTGGATCAATGTAGTTGGCCAAGGGCCCATGGTGATTGATAGAGCTATACAGACAGAAACCCTAACATTTGAACTTCATAATCGGCATCCAACTGTGTCTCAGCAGATTCGCCTAGATGTCAGCGCAAATGAGATGACAGCCTACGGATTTAATCCACGTATTGTCGAATCAGATCGTGAATTCCAACTTGGCCCTGATCAGCGGCGAATTATCACAGTTGAGATAGAGCCATCCGAAGTAGCTCTACTCAATCTGCCCTTTGCGGAGATTACACGAAACTTCACTCTTGAGATAGACGCTGACCTCGACACTGTAGAATATCGACAAGAAATCACCTTCATACGCATGCAATCTGAAGCCGAGGACACGGCTTCTGGATCAGGTATTGTCGGCATCATTGGAGTTATTTTTGGTGTTCTTGTTGTCATTGCTCTACTCTTTGTCTTTGTTCGGATTATTATGGGAACTCAACAGATTGAGGATGAGGTTGTCAGTCTTGCTGATTACCAGACTTCTCTTGAGGGCAAGTACCGTGAAATCGCACCTGCTCCTGATATAATGTCTGCTCCGACAATGGCACCCGTACAGGATTCATTCAGCAGCCCTACTCCTGCACCAGTTGAGACAATTCATGCGCCTTCTCCTACTTCACAAGCGCCAGCCCCATCTGGACCTCCTCTCCCAGAGGGTGGTCTACCTGATGGTTGGACAATGGACCAATGGCAGCATTATGGTCAACAGTGGTTAGATCAGCAGGGCCTCTGAAGGTCCCGTCTTGTTTTCCCGTGCCCTTAAGGCGCAATGCTTTGTCGGCGGGATGTCGGATGGAGCGATAATCATGCAATCAGGGCAACAACCAATCTTCATTCTCAAAGAAGGGACGACTCGCAGTCGAGGGAAGACTGCACAGAGTAACAACATCGCAGCAGCTAAGGCGGTAGCCGATGCAGTGCGTACAACACTTGGCCCCAAGGGGATGGATAAGATGTTGGTTGATTCTATGGGTGATGTCATCATTACCAATGATGGTGCCACTATTCTGAAAGAGATGGATATTGAACATCCTGCGGCTAAGATGATTATCGAGGTTGCTAAAACTCAGGAGGCACATTGTTTCGATGGAACTACATCAGCAGTCGTACTAGCTGGAGAATTGCTCAAGCGGTCTGAGGATTTGATCGAGCAGAATGTCCATCCGACCATTATCTGTGAAGGATTCAGGATAGCAGCCGAGCGTTGTCTTGAACTTCTCGACAATCATTCCATTCCCGTTAATCCTGAGATGCTACATGAAGTGGCAAAGACTGCTCTCACTGGAAAGAGTGCAGGGGCTGTCAAGGCATTCCTTGCAGAGATTTGTGTGAATGCTGTTCTCAAGGTCGCTACAGAGTCAGACGGCGAGATAATGGTCGATCTTGATGATGTCAAGGTAGAGAAGAAGCAGGGTGGTTCGATTAAGGATAGTACTTTGGTCGATGGAATCATTCTCGATAAGGAACGAGTTCATAGTGGAATGCCCCGTTCTGTAAGTGGCGCTCAAGTTGCTCTGATTAATTCTGCAATTGAGGTCAAGAAGACGGAAGTTGATGCTAAGATTCAGATTACTGACCCTAACATGCTGGCTCAATTCCTCGATGAGGAAGAAGGCTATCTCAAGGGTCTAGTGGATAAGATTATTGAATCCGGTGCTAATGTAGTCATCTGTCAGAAAGGCATCGATGATTTAGCTCAACACTACATGGCCAAGGCTGGAATCTTTGCCATCCGACGTGCTAAGAAGTCGGATATGGAGGCTCTTTCGAAAGCCACTGGTGGTCGAATCGTTACCAATATCGATGACTTGAGTTCAGAAGACCTTGGCCGATGTGACAAGGTCGAGGAGCGCAAAATTGGGGAATCTGACATGGTCTTCCTCACTGGTTGTGATGAAGCAAAGAGCGTAAGTGTACTTCTTCGAGGTGGAACTGACCACGTAGTGGATGAGATTCGCCGTGCTTTCGATGACGCGATTGGTGTAGTCAGTGTTGCACATGAAGATGGAGCAGTATTGACTGGCGGAGGTAGTGTTCTTGCTGCACTTAGCCGAGATCTGCGAACCTTTGCAGAAGGTGTAGGAGGTAGGGAGCAAATGGCGATTGAGGCCTTTGCAGGGGCTCTTGAAGTCATTCCGCGTACCCTCGCTGAGAATGCAGGTCTCGATCCTGTGAATACGATCATCGATGTCAGAAAAGCACACGCAGAGGGGAAGTCGACATTTGGCGTTAATGTATTCGAGGGTGGCGTTATGGATATGAAAGACGCAAATGTCGTGGAGCCAGTTAGGGTCGTTGAGCAAGCAATCCAAAGTGCTACCGAGACTGCCACTATGATCCTTAGAATTGATGATGTAATCTCATCAAAAGGAGTCAGCCTTGGAGATCAGGGAATGATGGACGGCATGGACCTTTGAGTTGCTCCTTAATTGGACCCCAGCCCGTTATGTTCAATAATCCCATTCTGTTGGTTTAGTTCATCTGATTGGGTGCATAGTTATGTCAGATGGTTTGGTTCAGTTTCTGACGAGTGGTGACCGCACTCTGAACATCCTTTTCGGTTCTCAAAGCGGTAATTCAGAGGACTTGGCGTCTAAGATTGGTAAGCAAGCCTCTTCCTATGGCTTAGAATCTACAGTTCATGATATGGGTGATGTCGATATAGCCTCACTTTCTGGAATGAAACGTGTTCTAATCGTTTGTTCTACATGGGGTGAAGGCGAGCAACCCGACAATGCTGAAGATCTTTGGAATGCTGCCAATGGAGATGGCGCTCCTGCCTTGAGTTCAACAAATTTTTCTGTTTGTGCTCTAGGTGATACGAGCTATGAGTTGTTTTGCGAATCTGGTAAAGAATGGGATAAGCGCTTTGAAGAGTTAGGCGGTAAGAGGCTACTGGATAGAGTCGATTGTGATGTGGATTATGACAAACCTGCAGCCACTTGGACTGAAATGGCCCTTCCACGAATGGCAGCAGTAGATGGAGATGGAGTATTCCAAGAAGGTAAAGTGTCCTCTATCTCTGAATTTGTATCATCCGGTGGGTCATTAGATGCATCAGATACGCCCGCTCCCGCATCCGATGATGCCGGTTCGAAGGTTACTGCTCAAGGAGGAAGTGATACCCAGGTGTTCATGCATGAGGGTGATCGATCATTACACATCCTATTCGGTTCGCAGAGCGGTAATTCTGAAGGCTTGGCTGCGAAGATTAGCAAACGTGCCTCGGCATACGGTCTTGATGCCAAAGTGCACGATATGGATGGATTTGACGTATCATCTCTATCAGGAATGTCTCGCGTCCTGATTGTTTGTTCCACGTGGGGCGAGGGTGAGCAGCCTGACAATGCAGAGGCACTTTGGATTGCTGCTAATGCAGACGGTGCTCCATCACTTAGCCAAACTCATTTCAGCGTATGTGCACTCGGAGATACAAGTTACGAACTCTTCTGTGAATCTGGTAAGGAATGGGATAAGCGCTTTGAAGAGTTAGGTGGAACAAGACTAGTCGACCGTGTGGATTGTGATGTCGATTACGACGCACCCTCGGCTATATGGGCTGAATCAGCTCTAGCTCATATGTCCGCAGTAGATGGAAATGGTACCTTCCAAGCAGAAATGGTTGAACTCATCATTGAGGAACTTAGTGGTGGAGACGATGTTGCTGTTGAAGGAGATGATGGCTTTGTCGTCCCTAACTTCGAGTCAGAGGAGCTTCAAGTCAACGTACAAGTATTTCGTTACGATTGTTTAGAGAGAGAAAGTGGAACTGATGAGTGGGCATGCGTTCTCCCTGGAAATATGTCGGTTCTCCAGCTTCTTCGAACAGTGAAAGCCACTGAAGACGGCTCCCTTACCTTCCGTGATGGGCCAGCAAATGATCCATGTACCGTAATTTCAGTTAATGGACGTAATGTATTACCTGGATTAACCAAGATTTCTGATATTGCATCCTCGGTTAATGGTTCTTGGAAAATAGTCATTGAACCTCTTACAGGCGGAGAAGTAATTCGAGATCTTGTAGTAGATTTATCCATCCATGATATCAAGCGTTCATCTCTCAAGCCTTGGTTCCATGGTGCTACTAGAGATGGCATAGAGTTATCTCAAGGAGTAATCGGGTCAATGTCCTCTAGTGAAGCAACTGAAATACACAAAATTCGTGATTTCACTAGCGCTTTACTTGTCGATTCCTTCTCAGATACTTTGCCTTACAATGAATCATACATCGGCCCCTCAAATGTTGTTTCACTTTGGTCCAGAGTTACCGACCCTCGTACGTCAGACAAGAACAGAATTGAACACATGAAATCTCTTTCATCTGTGGGCGGCATAAAGGCAGAAACAGATTTGTCATCAATTTCAAGAAATGGCGAACTTGGTATGAAAATTTCAAGCCACATGCTCGATGCCAAAACATCTGTTTTGAGAGATGGTGCCTTTTCTGATTCACGTCATGGGAAGCATGTATGGTGGTATTGTTGGAGTGTCAAAATGAGTGGAAAGGTGAATGATGCAGTGATTTATCGCCAAGTATTGGGCCCAATTGGTTTGATCAGTAATCTCACTTCAGGAATTTCTGCTAGGATGATGCTAGGTTTCACTCGAACTGGTGGGCGCGTATTCAATGGGCTTCTAGGCATGATTGCCCCTCCTGCTGGAGTGGGTAAGATGCCTAAACAGTTCAATACACCAGTGAATAATCATCACGAAGTAGTCGCCATTTACAATGAAATTGGAAGTGGTTTCTGATGCCCAATTCCTATGCCTATCACCCTGGGAATGTTGCTCACAGTAGTGCTATGGAAGTTGAGGATACAATTCCATTAATCTCCCGTTCACTTGGAATTGATCTTGTGCCTCTTGAAGGAGCTACTAGTTGTGGTGCCGGGATAATTCGACAAGCTAATAGTCGGTTACAATTGACCTTGAACGCTAGAACATTCGCAATGGCTGAAGCATTGGGTCTTGAAATCGTAACACCATGCGCTGCAACAGCAGGCAACTTGTGTGAGGATTTGGAAGAACTTCGGCGTAATCCGGATTTGCTTGCTAAAGTCAATCGTACATTGGAGTCTACATGTAATATGCAGTTCTCAGGTGAGATGAAAG
This sequence comes from Methanobacteriota archaeon, assembly GCA_002712285.1. GTDB lineage: Archaea > Thermoplasmatota > Poseidoniia > Poseidoniales > Thalassarchaeaceae > MGIIb-N2. The sequence goes on along the minus strand of PATC01000027.1, from coordinate 14,242 downwards.
TTCGTCACCTAATGCATGTCATTGTCGAAGATATCGGTCTTGAAAAACTCGAAGAAAAAGTGGTTAATCCTCTCGACTTCAAAATTTCAGGATACTATGGGCCCAATATCCAGCGAAAGGGTGCTTGTGGGTCAGATGACGTATTCCTTCCGAATTATCTTGAAAATGTAATCGAGGTTATCGGTGGCACCCCAATTTCTCTAGTCAGTAGGACCCAGAGTGTAGGCGTTCCAAGCCTGCTTTCCGAGGAGTCTACTGCGTTGAAACAGGCGGCTGGTGTCTTATCCGAAGCAGTCGATGAAGGTGCTGAATTACTCGTGAGCATCTGTAATCTATCCCATGCAGTCCTAGATATCTATCAAGTAAAGGCATCAAGGATTACCGGATTAGATACCAGTATTCCCGTGATTCATTTCACAGATATGCTGGCATTTTCTTTCGGCCACTTGAACACACGTCTTGCACAACTACGAACTAGAGTCAAAGTGATCGGGTCCTGATTTCAGATTTTTTTGTCACCATGTTCTTTGGTCCATGATTCTAATCCGCTTTGCCCTTGTGGGCGCCGCTGTTCAAGGGGAATATCTACAATATTCAATTTTGAATCGTCTTTTACATCATTGATTGGTGTATCATCTACTGTTTCCATTGTTCGTGTCAATCGAGTGCGCTCATCAAGAACAAACTCGTTTGCCGTGTGTTTATCCTCTTTCATTCTTACATCAAATGGACTGAGTAGAGCCAGATCTGGACTGAAGTTTCGACGTCTTCGTCTTACACGTTGAATTGCGATAAGCATTCGTTCTTCTCTTCGGAGAGCCGATGCTTGTGTCCCTTCATCACGAGTCCCCTCTGCAATCAGCACATACACCATCCCTTCGTCTTGACGTCCTGTCCGCCCCCTTCGTTGAATCGTTCGAATCTCACTTCCAACAGGTTCGTAGAATAGGACTAGGTCGGCACGTGGGATGTCTAGACCTTCTTCTCCAACCGAGGTGGCAACAAGGACATTGTATTCGCCTGTTCGGAACGAGTTAAGTCGAGCAATTTGTTCAGTAGAGTTCATACCCGATTGTCCAGCACGATTTGTCTGCCCGATAAAGGGTGTAACTCGAACACCTGGAATATCTTGGAGATGGCCAACTATGGCAGATACAGTATCACGGTAATTAGCGAATACGATGGTTTTACCATCGGGATTCCGTCGAATTTCATCACGTACTACACGGCGTGTGAACGATACTTTGCTATGGATTTCATCCATTGTATCCAATCGATTGGAGAGGTGGCGAATTCGTTGATCTGAAATAAATTCCTGAATTGATCGTGCCTCTTTCCCTTTTGATTTTGCTCGTTCTTCCATGCGGCCTAGAGATTCACGGGCAGCCGCAACACCTTGTGAAACTAGCAAATTACTGAGTATCAGTAAGCGGATAGATACTCCAAGATCCGCAGCACTCCTATATGCAATTCGTTCTTCTCGAGCAATTGCGGCTTGTACCCTGCGCATTGCTTCGTTCAATCCTCCCATTGTAATCGTTCCACTTCGTACATAATGGCCTAAACGACGCTCTCTTTGTACGATAGCTTCCAACCATCCTTCTAGGGGTTTTACGAGTTCTCTGAGTTCTTTTGGGACGGGGACCTTGATTTCTTCAACCTCGAGGTTTGAGGCATATGGTTCCAACATCGTCTCTTTGGAACCTCTGGCATGAATCCCTGAGAGATGAAGTCGTTCGCATACTTCCTCTACACTACTTTCATTCCACCCTGGCGAGGCTGTTGCTCCAAGGATCCGTGCTTCGGGATTCGCCATCATCAACAGATCTCCTAGTTGGGCTACGGCGGCATTCCCGGTGGCACGATGTGCTTCATCAACTACGAGTAAATCGATTTCAGATAGGTCTAAGGTTCCTTTAATTGCATCATTTCGAACCACTTGAGGTGTAGCTACAGTGACTCGATTCATGCACCATTCGTCTTTTCGTTTTGCAGGAGGAACGGATCCCGTCAGTCTACCAATCTTATTGTCACCATTCTCAATTAGGATTCGTTGAAGATCACGATGTTGCTGATCAACCAAGGCATTTGTCGGTGCAACAAGTATGACTCTTCCATCTTTAGTTCGGAGCGTTTCGGCAATCGTCATCCATTGAACGGCAGTCTTTCCCATGCCTGTAGGGAGAACTAGGAGGGTAGATGTTGCCAAGCATGCGTTGACGGCTTCTAGCTGGTAAGCACGTGCTTCTACAGCTCCATCCCGAAGGAAAGGGTGCAGAACCATAGGTCGCATGGAACCCTCCTTCTATCGTCAGGGTTGAAAATGGTTCCATAAGTTCCAAGGATAGATTTCGGGGCGGCGTGCATCGAAGAGATGCTTGTTGAAAGTCGAACCGTTGATATACTCGACTGAGGTCGGAGGGCTGCTCAGTACGCGAGCAACCAGACACTGACGGGCTCTGCAACAGTATCCCGGCACGCCGCGAAGGCAATCGCCGCCGCGGTTGGGTGTCACGGTTGCTCCTGCGTTCCCTGAGCCGGTTCATGCCGCTTCGGTGGCCTCTGTTCTGCAAACAACCCCAACTGGAGGAAACAAAACATGGCCGACAAGCATCGCCCTCGCAGAGGTAGCATGGCGTTTAGCCCCCGCAAGCGGGCAAATCGACAACATGGACGAGTAAAATCCTGGCCTTCGACCGATTTAGATGAGGTTCGAGTTCAGGGATTCGCTGGTTGGAAAGCCGGTATGACTCACGTGTTGATGCGTGACCTCAATCCCTATTCCCCTAGTGCTGGCGTTGAAGTTCGCCACGCAGTCACTGTTGTCGAGGTTCCCCCAATTCGCGTCCTCGCAGTCCGTGGTTACCACATGACGCCCTATGGTCTTCAAACCGCAGGAGAAGCATGGGCTGATGCCGAAGATCTCGATGAGAACATCAAGGGGCTTTTCCCACGTTTCGCTAACCGCTCCAAGGCTGATAGTCAGATGCAGGATGGTATCAAGCCTGCCAAGCGTGGAGGTCGTCAGACCATGCCTAAGAATCATGATTCTGAAACCAATTTCAACGCATTGAAAGATCGTGTTCTTGAAGAAGTCCGTCTTCTTGTAGCCACACAGCCATCCTTGGTAAGTGGTTCACCTTCTAAGACTCCTGAAATCATGGAACTAGGCTTGACTGGCGGTGATATTGAGGCACGTTTAGAATGGGGTAAGGAGAATCTCGGCAAGGAGATTATTTTCGACGATGTCTATTCTGTTGGGCAGGATGTTGATGTTATTGGTATTACCAAGGGCAAAGGATTCCAAGGTTCAGTCAAGCGATGGGGCGTAAAACTCCTTAGTCACAAGAATAGTAAGAAGCGTCGACAGGCAGGTAATCTTGGTGATTTCGGTACAGGATACGTTCGTTCTACGGTTCCTCAAGCGGGTCAAGTTGGTTTCCATCACCGCACTGAATACAACAAGCGTATCTTACGAATTGATGATTCAGATAACAATAACATTACTCCAGCTGGTGGGTTCCTTCGCTATGGCGAAGTTAAGAATCAATATGTAATCATCAAGGGAAGCCTTCCTGGGCCGACTAAGCGTCTTCTTCGATTCCGTGATGCTACACGATCGAAGGGTGATGTCGAGGCTGAGAAGATTGAGATTACCCACGTGAGTAACTCTAGCAAGCAGGGGGTGTGATGAATGAAGACGAAGACTATTGCCATTTCATTCTCGGATGAAGCTTCTGCTTCTGCTAAGGAAGGTTCCTCATTGTCCCTCCCCGATGCGTTTTCGACCGTAATCCGGACCGACCTTGTGCGTCGTGCTGTGCACTCTTCTAGAGCAAACCGTCGTCAGCCGTATGGCCATCGTGCTCACCAAGGCCGAAGAAAGCCGGTTGCTGGTATGAAGCACTCCGTTGAGTGGTGGGGCAAGGGGCGCGGTGTAAGTCGAATTATGCGCCGATCAGGTTCCCGAGAGGGTGCTGAGAATCCACATACACGCGGAGGTCGTCGCGCTCATGGTCCCAAGGTCGCCAAGGATTGGTCACAGAAACTTAACCAGAAGGAGCGTCGTGCTGCAAGAGATAGTGCTATTGCTGCTTCCAATGATTCTGACACTGTACGTTCACGTGGCCATCGTGTTTCAGAGGATGTATCTTTCCCACTTGTCATTGAAGCAGCTAAGGGAAGTATCGAATCCTTTGACCTCGATAAGGGAACTCAGCGTTTCGTATCTATGATGGAGGCGATCGGCGTAGGTGATGATCTCTCTCGCGCTAAGAATGGTCGCAGCATCCGCGCAGGTAAGGGTAAGATGCGTGGACGTCGTCGTAAGACTCCAAAGAGCGTCTTACTCGTAGTTTCTGATAATTCCACTTTAGGACGCGCTGCTCGTAATGTTCCAGGTGTTGACGTCGTCGCTGTGAAAGATCTCTCTGCTGAGCATCTTGCTCCAGGTGGTGACGTTGGCCGACTAACGGTATACACCAAAGAAGCAGTCGAGGAGATGAGGTGATTCAGATGGTAGACCCCTATGACGTGATTCTACAACCATGGATTACTGAGAAATCTCTCAACGCGCGTCGCGTTGCTGATCCTGATCCTAGTGGATATCGAGAGAACAACAACCGAATCGAGTTCATTGTTCGTCGCCGTGCAACTAAGGCTGACATCAAAGCAGCTGTTGAAGAACTCTTAGAGGTCAAGGTTGCTAAAGTCAACACGAGAATCATGAAAACTGGAAAGCACGCGAGTGTCAAACTCGCGGAAGGCTATGATGCGGAGGAGGCAGCGCTGAAACTCGGCGCTTTCTGATGTGGTGATATTATGGGTAAGAGAACACGTTCACAACGCCGGGGATCATCCCCTAAAAACCGCGTCCGAAGCCATCGATTCCCTGGTCGTTCCCAGGTTCCTCGAATAGAGGATGAAGTAGTGACTGTCGTCGATTTAATCCACAGTCCAGTCCACACTGCGCCGCTCGCGCATGTGAAGAGAGATAGTGGTGAGGATTTCCACATTGTAGCTACTGAGGGAATGGGCGTTGGACAGAAGATTGCTATTGGGCAAAATGTCTCCCTTCGGCCAGGAAATATCACTACATTGGGTAACCTCCCAGAAGGCACTCCAATTAGCAATGTTGAGGCACGTCCTGGTGACGGTGGTAAGATCGCTCGTAGTGGTGGAAACTCAGCTGTTGTAGAATCTAACATGGGCGATATTGTCAGAGTCCGTCTTCCATCAGGTCGCATGAAAGAACTCAATGCCAATTGTCGTGCATCTATTGGCGTTCTTGGAGGCCACGGTCGAACTGATAAGCCGATGATGAAGGCCGGTTCTGCTCACTACCGTGCTAAGGCACGTGGAAAGTTGTACCCGTCTGTTTCTGGCGTAGCCATGAACCCTGTAGATCACCCGCATGGTGGTGGAAACCATCAGGCAGTCCATGGTCCAAACTCCGTACCGCGAACTGCTCCACCAGGACAGAAAGTTGGTCATATCGCACCTAGTAGAACTGGCCGCGGCCGTTCAAAATCAAAGGAGGTCTGATTCATGGGTCGTAAGAAGAAGAAGATGTTCCGCACACCGAAGATTGCGCGCCGCCAGGCACGCAAGCGTCGCTCTAAACTAGCAGGCCGCCGAGAACGTGAATTCCTTTACCGTGGCTACAAGATTGATGAACTCAAGGCAATGCCACTCGTCCTTCCAGATGATGATCCAGGTATTTGCATCGCGGACATAGTACCTGCAAAGGTTCGTCGTACTCTTCTGAATGGACTTCCGCGTGAGCAACAGCACCTCTACGATCGTGTAGTCAAGAGTGAGCGTACTGTGCGTACCCATTGTCGAAGTATGTATGTCATGCCTGCAATGGTAGGCAAGACCATCGCAATTCACAACGGGCAAAAGTTCGTCGAAGTCGAATTGCGGGAACAAATGATTGGTCATGCACTAGGTGAGTTTGCTCCAACTCGACGTGGAGTTACGCACACAGGTGTAGGTGTAGGTGCTACCCGTGGTTCGAAGCATGTGGCATTGAAGTGAGGTGAAGGAAGATGGCAAGAGATTCAACAAAGCCTCGTAGCGGATATACTCAGCTACTTCAGAGCACCCCTGGCTTCCACAGCCTAACCACTGCCCGTGCGGTGAATCTAGATATTCATCACAAGCATTGCTACCAGATTTGTCGTTTCTTACGCAACAAGACTGTTGGTGACGCTATTGATTATCTTGAATTAGTTATCAAGGCAGATGGTTGGATTGAAGATCCAAACAATCCGGATGGTTACAAGCGTCACAATGAGCATCACATTCGTCGTAAGGCTCGTGCTATTCCTTACGTTCGCCGATCCCGCAAGGGTAAGGGTGGGAACACAATGGCAGGTCACCGCAAAGGTCGTATGGGTCCTGGTCGTTTCCCTGTCAAGGCTTCTCTCGCATATATTCGTCTTCTTCGCTCGGCAATGAACAATGCTCGCGAGCAGTATGAAGACATTGACGATGTTGAAGATATGGTGATTACACACATTGCAGCCCATAGAGGGCAGGTTCGCCGTGCTTTCCGCCCTCGTGCACGTGGTCGGGCAAGTCCGAAGAATCACTACCAAGTCAATCTCGAGGTTTTCCTTGAGGCAGTCGCTGAAGGCGACGATTGGGATATGGATGACGGAGACTTCTGAGGTGATTCAAGATGGCTAAGGGAAGTAAAGAAAACATAGTTCGTACGTTCATTAATCGAAATGTAGAACGTCATTTGGTCAAGGAGTTCTTACTACACGAGACTCAGGATGCTGGCTTTGGTGGACTTACGTTCAAGAGGACACCTGAAGGTGAAATGATTGTTCTTGAGGCTGAGAACGTTGGCCGAGTAATCGGGACACGTGGGCGTATCATCAATGAACTGACCCGCCGCTTGGAGGAGGACTTCAATTTGTATCAGCCCAAGCTTGAGGTAGGTGAATGTGAAACTCCAGCTCTTAACGCTCAGATTATGGCAAGTCGCCTCGCATCTTCACTAGAGCGTGGTTGGTTCTTCCGCCGTGCTGGAAATAGCACTGCCATGAATATCATGAATGCAGGCGCAAGAGGTTGTTTGATCGTTCTTTCCGGAAAGGTTAGTGGGGCTCGTAATCGGACCCAGAAGTTCCAGGCCGGCCACATCAAGTTCTGTGGTGAAACTGCTCTATCTACTATGGATGTCGGCTATTCTGTTGCAGTCAAGAAACTTGGAACCATCGGTTGCACCGTTGCGATCATGCGTCCTGGCACACGTCTGCCAAACGAGCTTATCATCAAGAGTCGAGAAGAGGTAGGCCTTGAGCCTCTCCCACACGACTACGAGATTACCGAGAGCATTGTGCAAACTCCGGTTAGCGAGGATGAGGCCGTTCCTGACATGTCTGAAGAAGAGATGGTCGAGGCTAGCGTCCAAGCTCTTTTAGAAATTGAAGCCGGGATGGCCGATGGCAGGGAGGAGGAGTGAATATGACACACCTCAAGGCTCGCGAAATCGATGAGATGAGCGACGAAGCTCGTGAGAAGCGCCTCATTGAGCTCCGTGAGGAACTGTTGCAACTGAGGGCCCAGAAGTCTCTTGGTGGTTCGGTACAGAACTCAGGTGAATTCAAGCAGACTCGGCGAAGTATTGCTCGCCTACTTACCAAAATGAACGAGAAGAAGGAGTAGACACGAATGGCAAGCATCTGTAATCTATGCGGCCTACCTGATGAACTATGTATTTGTCAAGAAATCGCAAAGGAGCAACAGAAAGCAATTATTCGTACAGATAGAAGGAGGTATGGAAAGATGGTAACTATCGTTGAAGGAATCGATGATTCGGCTATTGATATCCATAAACTCGCTAAGACGCTCAAGAGTCAGTGCGCCAGTGGAGGCACTGTAAAAGGGCGCACAATTGAACTTCAGGGCGATCACAAGAAGCGTGCTGCAAAGGTTCTCGAGCAAAATGGCTACACTGTGGAGGTGCGTTGAATGGAGTTCATCCATCTTCCTTGGCTTCATCGAAATCTTCGAGTCGTAAGTTCAAATGATCCAAGCCTTGAGGGCGTAGAAGGTCGCGTTTTGGACGAGACGCGCCGCACGCTAGTCGTGCAAAATGGAGAGCGAGAAGTTCGCCTTCCAAAGTCCGTAATCCGATTCTCGATTGATGGTTCAGAAGCCATCGATGGGCGTTCTGTATGCCAGAGGCCTGAGAATCGGATTCATATGAATTGGAGGATGAAGTGAAATGACCACACCCAGGGATATCGGCGTCGACGTGAAGGCACCAGAGGGAGAATGGGATGGCAGTGAAAACTGTCCGTTCTATGGAAGCCTCCGTGTGCGCGGACAGATTATCGAAGGACTTGTTGCAAGCGTTGGAATGAATAACTCAATCATTGTTCAAAATGAGAGAATCCGTTCGATGAAGAAGTACGAGAGATACGAGAAACGCACCAGTCGCTACAATGCTCATCTCCCTGCCTGTATCGGTGATATTGCAGTTGGTGATCGTGTTCGTATCATGGAATGTCGCCCCCTTTCCAAAACGGTCTGTTTCTGTGTAATTGAGAAGGAGGCAGCAGAATGAAGGGCATTTCTAGCAAGGTTACTCGTGCAATTCCGTCCATGGGGAGGATGCTTTGTGTTGACAACAGCGGCGCAAAGGTCGTTCAATTGATTACAGTACTTCGCAGAGGTTCTGTGCATCGACGTTACCCTGCAGGTGGTGTAGGTGATTTGGTTCAGGTCACTGTAAAGCGTGGTACTCCTGAAGTGCGACGCAAGGTTCACCATGCTATCATAGTTCGACAGCGCCGACCATTCCGTCGTGCTGATGGAACCTGGGTCCAGTTTGAGGACAATGCTTGTGTCTTAACTAACGAGAAGGGCGAGCTCAAAGGATCTGACATCAAGGGTCCAGTCAGCCGGGAATCCGCGGAGCGTTGGCCACGTGTCGCTGCGACCGCGAAGCAGATTGTGTGAGGTGAAAGATATGGTAAGAAGTAGTCAGCCAAGAAAGCAAAGGAAGGCGGCGGGTTCCGCCCCCACTCATAGTCAGCGTAAGCGAGTTCGTGCACGTCTACAACTTGAGGATAATTCCTTCACAGGCGTCCGCAACATTACTGTTCGCGCAGGCGACACGGTCAAGGTCGTTCGCGGTGATTTTGGATTCCCAAACAGTAAGAAATCCGAGGGTCGCGGTAAGCGCAACCAGGGTAAGCGAGGCGCATCTGGTGTAGAGGGCGAGGTTCTCAAAGTCAATCCAGATGGTACTCTTCACATCGAGGGTATCGCCGTAACCAAGTCTGATGGTAAGGATGAGCCTATGCCAGTCCGAGCCTCAAACGTAGTGGTCATCAAACTCGATGATTCCGATGCAAAGCGTATGTCTAAGCTTGCTGAGCGCGAAAACAGAGGTGCATGAGATGGGTCGAAGTAGTCACATGAAGAGATTGGCAATGCCGCGGAGTTGGCCACTTCCACGGAAGACTAGTGTTTGGGTACAGCGCCCAGATCCTTGTGGTCATCCAATTGATCGGTGCATGCCAATCGGTATTGTTCTCCGAGATATTCTCGGTGTTGCAGGTACTCGTCGCGAGGTCAGTCAAATTTTGAACAAGAATGTCGTCGAGGTCGATGGCCGAGTAGTCACATCTACTGGTCGAGGTGTCGGTCTTCTAGACATCCTTACTGTCGGTGATCAGAATTACATGTGTATTCTCGATAACCGGGGACGTCTTGCTTACAATCCAATTTCGAAGAAGAGTGCAGGCATCAAGTTCTGTCGTCTTAATGGTAAGACTACAATCAAGGGAGGCAAGACACAACTCTCTTTCCATGATGGTCGAACGGTTATTGTTGACGATGCGAGTAAGGAAACATGGGCCACAGGTTCAACATGTGTCATTGATCTTGCATCAGGTAAAATCAAGGATACTCTCAAGGCGGAAGCAGGTGCTTCATGCTACCTTATTGGCGGGAATCACGTTGGTGAGGTTTCGACACTAAAGGAAATTGAGACCAAGCGGTCTTCAATGCCCAACGAAATCACTTTCGAAGAGGGTTATGGTACTATCGAGGATTATGTGATGGTCATTCCATCTGCGGATTCTCTTCCTTTGGAGGTGGCTGAATGAGTGAATCTAATGTGATGACTGCGACTCGTGTCACTAAGGTTACAATCAACATTGGCGTTGGTGAAGGCGGCAACCGCCTCCAAACGGCTGAGCGTGTGCTTGAGGTTCTGACTGGGGCTACGCCAGTTCGAACTCTTTCTAAGAAGACGAATCGTGATCTTGGAACACGTGAAGGCGCTCCAATCGGCTGTAAAGTCACAATCCGTAATCAGGAGCAAATTCAGTCATTCCTAAAGGATGCTTTCTGGGTTCGTGAAAATACACTTCCCGCGTGGAATTTTGATTCACAGGGCAACTTGTCCTTTGGCGTCTCAGACTATACCGATTTCCCTAAGCAGAAGTATGACCCTGATATTGGTATATTTGGTATGGACATCAACGTCGTTTTGGAGCGCCCTGGTCACAGGGTTAGCCGACGTCGACGCCGCGCTCATCGTGTGGCATTAAATCATCGAGTTAGCCGGGAGGAGTGTATGGAATACTTCACCGGGAATTACGGACTAACTATTGTGGAGGAGTGAATAACATGGGACGAGATCATGGAGAAAGAATCGGGCGCACAATCGGGTGCCGCCGCTGTGGACGCAAGCGAGGTATGGTACGTCGTTACGGTCTACGTCTATGCCGCCAGTGTTTCCGCGACTCCGCTCCGGAATTGGGATTCAAGAAGTATGAGTGAGGTGATGAAGAGATGCAATTCGACCCCCTAAGTGATGCATTTGTACGCATGTACAACGCCGAACAGGCTGGCCACTACACTGTTACTGTTAGTCCTGCAAGTAAGCTGCTTGGAAGCATGTTGGACATTATCAAGGAGCGTGGATATATCGGCGAATTCGAGAAGATTGACAATGGTCGAGGCGGTTCTTACCGAATCGAGTTGATTGGTGCAATCAATCGATGTGGTGTAATCAAGCCACGTTATTCTGTCAAGCGAAGTGAATTTGAGAAGTGGGAATCTCGTTTCCTTCCTGCTCAGGACTTCGGTGTTCTTCTCATGACTACCAATCAGGGTGTAATGAGTCATGATAAAGCGAAGGAGGCCCGTGTTGGGGGCCGTCTTCTAGCGTATATCTTCTGAGGTGAGAAAATGGTAAAACTAGATCAAATTATTCACACCATCAAACTCCCTAACGGAGTCGGCCATTCAATGGATGGTGATACACTAACACTATCCAAGGATGGCTCCCAAATTTCTCGTGAATTCCGACATAGCCGGATATCAGTCCGTGTTTCAGGAGATTCTCTTGAGGTTCATTGCTCTCTTCCACGTCGCCGTGAGAAGGCTCTCTCGGGCACCTGGGCAGCTCACATTCGTAATATGGTCAAAGGCATAGACTCAGGGTTCACTTATCGGCTCAAGGCCGTGTATTCTCACTTTCCAATGACCATCAAGGTGGAGGGCAACCAAATGTCGATCACCAACCTGTTTGGAGAGAAGGTCCCACGTATTGCTCCTCTTCCATGGAGTCCTAATGACGTTAAGGTCGAGGTCAAGAACAAGGTCGATGTGATTGTATCTGGATCCGACATCGAGAAAGTCGGTCAGACGGCTGCTAACATCGAGCGTGCGTGTCGAATTCGCAAGCGAGATAGACGTGTGTTCCAGGATGGCATCTACATCGTTGCCAAGGCGGAGACAGAGTGAGGTGAGAAAAGATGTCCGAATATGAAGACATGACAGTAGCAGAACTCAAGGTGCTTCTGAAGGAGCTCGGTCTTTCGAGCACTGGCAAGAAAGCGGATCTTATTGAGCGCCTCAAAGCGGCATCTGAAGATGTTCCTGAAGAGGAGCCTTCTGTAATAGAGGAAGCTGATGAAGAGGATGCCGATGAAGACGACGATTTCGATGATTTCGACGACGATTGGGATGATGATGATGAGGAAGAAATCCATCGTGCCAAGCAGAAACCTGAGCTCGATGATGAAACTCGTAAAGCTCTCGCTACTCGCGATGCACAGAGTCGTAAGCAACCCAAGTTCCGTCGTCAAGAGTGGTACCGTTACAAGCGTCTTTCTCGTTCAGGATGGCGTAAGCCGAAGGGGTATCAGTCCAAACAGCGTCTAAACATGAAGTACAGAACCCCAATGGCACGTGTTGGATATGGTAAAATCAAGTCAGCCCGTAATCTTCACCCGTCTGGGTTTGAAGAAGTACTTGTGCACAATACAGGGGGGCTTGAGGGGGTAGATCCTGCAACTCAAGCAATCCGTGTCGCACGTGGAGTAGGTAATCGAAAGCGCAGTGCAATCCATGACAAGGCCGATGAGATGGGCATTCGTGTCCTCAATCGTCGTCCAATCGAGAAGAGAGGTGATCTCTGATGCAAATTACAAACCAGCGCCGAATGGCAGCCAGTATCTTATCGAAGCGTGAAGGGCGCACTGTTGGTGTTCATCGTGTTTGGATTCATCCGGACTACATCGATCAGATATCGAGCGCAGTCCAGAAGGAAGATATTCGCGAACTTATTGATGAGGGCGTAATCAAGGCTCGACCCATAAAAGGTACCAGCAGAGGACGTGCTCGCAAAGCGGACATCCAACGTGCGAAGGGCCGTCGTGTAGGTCATGGAAGCCGTAAGGGTTCCAAGAAATCCCGCACCCCAAAGAAGGAAAAGTGGATGAAGACTATTCGCGCTCAACGCCGTGTCCTCAAGGATTTCCGAGATGGCGGAACTCTTGACCGAAGCCAATATCGTTACTACTACCGTAAGGCGAAGGGCGGGAGTTACCGTTCGATTGCACACATGCGGGCCAACATTGAGTTGGATGGAATCTCTATTGGAGGCGATGAATGATGGCTGCACATGGCAAGAATCAGCGAGCGAGGTACAAGCGTCGACGCACAGGTGAGACCGACTACAGGAGGCGCCTCAAGCTTCTTCGCGGAGAGGTCCCACGTGCTGTCGTTCGCATCAGTAACACTCGTGTTGTCGCTCAGATTGTAGAATTCGATCTCGATGGTGACAATGTCCGTCTTCAGTTCACTAGTAGTGACCTTCGTTCTCACGGTTGGCCAAAGGATGCATCCGTTAAGTCAGTCCCTTCAGCCTACCTAACGGGATTCGCATTAGGTAAGAAAGCGCTCGCAGCGGGTATCGACGAGGCAGTCTTAGACATTGGCCTCGCTGCTTCCACACGCGGTAATCGCGCCTTCTCTGCCCTCAAGGGAATGGTTGACGCAGGGATGCATATCCCTCACAGCGAAGAAATCCTGCCTTCCGAGGATCGCGTAAATGGTGAACATATCAGTGAGAAGATTGCAGGGGCAGTCGAGAAAACTCGCACCAAGATTGAGGGGGCTATGTCATGAGTGATGAATTTGCTATCGCACCAGGTCTAGCTTGGGCTCTCGGTCAATCTGAAGACGACTCCAATTCGGGAGGTCCACGTCGCCGCGGTCCTGATCCTCGCCTTGCATTGAGGGAATGGGTCCAGAATGGTGCACGCACCCGTCTTGGCCGCATGGTCATCAACGGGGAGATTACTTCCTTTGAGCAGGCGATTTCTTCACGCCTCCCTATCCGGGAGCCTGAGATTGTTGATGCATTCTTCCAGCCGAACCTCCATGTTGAGATGATTGGCCGACCTCGACGAATTCAGAGGATGACAGACTCCGGTCAAAGAACTCGGTTCAATGTCATGGTTGTCGTGGGTAACAAGGATGGAGTAGTTGGGTTAGCTACCTCGAAAGGAAAGGAAGTAGCAGCTACAATCCAGAAAGCTACTAACAAGGCTAAACTCAACATGATTAGCGTCCGTCGTGGTAATGGTTCTTGGGAATCAGGTGGCGGTCCTGGGCGTTCTGTTCCTATGAAGATTACAGGTCGAGCTGGTTCAACTCGCATTACTTTGATGCCAGCACCCACTGGGAAGGGGCTTGTAATTGGCGAGACTGGACGAATGATTCTCGACATGGCTGGAATCACCGATGTTTGGTCGAGTAGTAAGGGTCAGACACGTACTCAGTACAACTTTGCTCGTGCAACTTTCAACGCGCTAAAGGAAACAAACCTACTACGTATCAGTCGTGCAGACGTCGAACGCCTTCATATCGCTCGTGGAGGGATGTCCTGATGGCTTGGCTAGTAATTCGTGCCCGTAGC
>PATC01000026.1 GCA_002712285.1 Methanobacteriota archaeon | reverse complement strand
TGTGAAGCAGTTCTCGGTGCTGAGAATGTTGTCAAGCACTTCCGGTGGCGCGAAATTAGTGAGAACGAATTAGGCATTACCGGTTGGATACAGGGCACAGGCTACACAGGCGAACGTGGATTCGAGATTTTTATTCCGAACGATCAAGCAGAAGAACTCTGGGAAGCATTGTTGGCTGCAGGCGGCGATAATGGCCTGGTTCCTGTAGGGTTAGGAGCCAGAGACACATTACGAATGGAGAAGGGGTTCCTTCTCTCGGGCCAGGATTTTCATTGGCAAGGGCTCGAAGAACCAGCTCCAGATGGATTTCCTGATGGTTTTCTTTCAAGAACTACCATCGAAACGAATGTACCGTTTGGATTAGATCTAGAACATGATTTCATTGGACGTGACGAAATGATGAAGCGTGTGGATAGCGGTCCAAGATGGCACGCACTGAAAGTTATCGACAAAGGCCCATTTCCACGGAATGGAACACCAGTATACCTACAACCAGATGGAAACGTTCCAATCGGCTGGATTACCAGTGGTGGCCCAAGTCCTACATTGGGGCGAGTGGGAATTGCCATGGCATACTTGAACGGAGCAAATGTTGGAGATGTTGTCCATATCGCACCTAACCCTCGACGGATGTTGAAAGCAGAAATTGTACGAGCGCCATTCGTCTGATACGCGCGCACTGTCCGGCACTGTATTCATATCCAAGCCAGATATCCTAGGTCCATGTCCTCACAATGGGATCAACAAGTTGACGGCCTTGCCGAATCAATTTACAAAATGGTTGAATCCGGTAACGGCGATATCGATGACCTTCGCGGGACCGCACATCAGACAATCGACAAAGTCGCTGGGATTCTTCCAGATTCTGCTCGGGCCGCTCTACACGACCGTCTTGACAGTAAACTCGACGAGTTGATTGGAATAGCGGCGACTGTCGCAAGTGAATCTGTCCAGAACGTTGGAGGGGCAGAGTCAGTTGAACGTATGATCCAAACCCTCCGGGGGATGAATCCAGCCATGCTCGACAAAATGTTTGCTTTCATCGACAAAAACGATGACAGCGTCATTAATTTCGAAGAATTTCAATCCTTCATATCCAGCGCAGCACCTAGTGGGATGGTCGTTACTAGTGAACAAGCCTTAGCAGTATTCCGATCACTCGATGTCGATGGAGATGGATTCCTCACAAAGGCTGCAATATTAGGTATTGAACAATCGACAGAAACTCATGATTCCATACAAGAACCCGAGGCACAAGAAGAAGTAATCCAAGAGCCTGAACCGGTAATGGAACCTGTCGAAGAAGAAGTCGCACCCACACCTGAACCTGAAGCCATTGTGGATACTGGCTCCCCTATTGGGGTCATGGACATCCTTGCACGTTTAGGCGAGGCGAGATTCATGTCTGAAAAGAAGCGCATTACTCAGGAATTAACAGGACGAGGTACGCAATTTATCGCTACCATCGATCGTATCCGAAATCGCATGGATCGCAATGGAATTATGGAAGTTGAGATTATCGCTGAGGGAGAACATTTCATCCTGAATATACCCGTTGAAGGAAAAGATCTACCTGCAGCTTTGGAATCAGGAAAGGGAACCCTGGAAATTATTGGAGAAGTGAATGGATTCCACATGGCAAGAAATGCAATCATTATCCTTGCCCACGATGTTAAGTGAAGTCCAAACATCGGATGGGTCTATCAATCGGTTCTGATTGGATAGATTCTATGTCCCGCACTCAGAGCGCGGCACTGACCATACTACTTCTGCTAGGTTTCTCCTTTTCGCCCCTGTTGATGCAAGTTCCAGATGAGATAGAGCAATACGAACTTTCAGATTTAGAAACTCCAAGATTCAGTCCTGGTTCAACCACCGATTTCACCCTGATGTATACACAAACAGCTGGTGTCCAAGGTGGCCCAGGTTCAGAAAATTGGGTAAAGGTAAACGATGTAATTGTTGACAATAATGATGACATTTACGCCGTAGGTGCATTTGCAAACAATGTTACAATCGGATCAAGTGATTGGGACGAAGATTGGAGAACTGGATTCATTGCGAAATTCGATGATCAAGGCAACTCAATTTGGGAACTCTTGATTGAAGCGCCCCCAAGTACTATTCATCCCGCATCTGAAATCATGAGTGTTGACGTAGACAACGCTGGCCGGATTTTTGTCGGTGGGATGATGTGTGGAACAGCTACGTTCACCTCGGCATCTTCTTGCGGCTGGGGAAGTACTAACTGGGCTGGTTTTGTTGGTAAGGTATCTCCTCAAGGATTCTGGGAATGGGGCGTTTCAATCGATGGCTCATCTGGCACTGAAGTTGTGAACGATGTTGCAATTAGATCTGATGGACACGTCTATGCTGTTGGAGAAATGCGGACATCTGCGTTCTTTGAAGGCGTATCATACAATACATCAGGTCGGATAGATGGCTTCGTCACACTTGTAGACACGATCAATTACGATTTTGATTGGGTGCGATTTATTGGAAGTCAATCTCACAACGAATACGATAATGCAACCTCAGTCATGGTCGATTCTGCAGACAACGCAATCGTTACTGGTACTTATTCCGACAATGCAGGGAACACCTTCGGGACATCAATCATCATGCCAGTTGGCCGACCAAACGCAGCCTATGTGATGAATCTCTCCTCAACGAACACAATCAACTGGGTTGCGGGAGCAGGAGGGAGTGCAAACGTGGAGCCAGTGCACGTTCAAGCGATTATCGATGGTGGAGACGGATATTATTACGTCGCTGGATCTATGGGTGGAGTCACAACCTTCGATAGTGCTGCAACTCAAAGTCAAGTCTCGCTCGTGGCCAACGGGACTAGCGAACACACTTTCATCGCTCAAATGAGTACAGATGGTGCGTGGAACTATGCCAGACGCTCAGACAGCCCAGATGGTTACAACAACTGGGCACACCAGATCATTCACTCTATTGCAATGGGACAAAATGGGATGTTGATTGCAACTGGTCAATTCGACTCACCAAACACTCACCCCATCAGTGAAGCTACCTTTGGCAACACTCGAATCCTAGATGGTTACATGGGTGGATTTCTTGTCGGATTCAATACTCAGACGGCATCCTTTGCTTGGGCCAAATCATTTGGTTCGAATGGAGATAATGCTCGTGGAAACGGGGTATCAATTCTATCTGATGGACGAATCGTCACGGGGATTCATGCTTGCCCCAAGGGCCCGTGTTACGTTACTATCGATGGAGTGCAAACGAACATGGTTGGCTTTGAAGGAGGTGGCGGATTCGTATGGACCTCTTTCCCAGATTCAGACTCAGACGGCGTCGCAGACAAAGATGACAATTGTGACCTAGTCGCAAATCCTACGCAAGATGATATTGACGCTGACTCTCTTGGAGACGCTTGTGACCCTGATATTGACGGCGATGCAATTCTCAACGCAAATGACAATTGCGAAAAGGGTGCAGCGAATTGGGACTCGAGTATTTGGATGAACGACCGAGATGGTGACGGATGCCGGGATGTAGATGAGGATACAGATGACGACGGCGACGGTGTTGACGACTCAATCGATACATGTTCTTCATCTACGCACGAACACAACTGGACGAGTTCTCCCGCTTCAGATTACGACACAGATGGTTGCAAGGATGTATCCGAAGATGATGATGATGATGCAGATAGTATCCTCGATCAATACGACCAATGTGCATCGAATCCATCCTGGAAGAACTGGACGAGTAATGCTAACACCGATCATGATAGTGACGGATGTAAGGACGAAGGCGAAGATGCGGATGATGACAACGATCAGCGGCCCGATGACGAGGATGCATGTCAAACTGGCCTCACTGGATGGACTTCTGAAGTAACCTTCGACTTCGACTTAGATGGTTGTCGCGATTCGGATGAGGACATCGACGATGATAACGATTTGATACCTGATGTTACAGACGCTTGTAACCCCCCTGGAGCAACCGATTGGGCTAGCATTCCAGATACTGATCATGATGCCGACGGTTGTCGAGATGCAGATGAAGACGATGATGATGACAATGATGGCATCCCGGATGAACAAGACACTTGTCCAAAGGGACAAACCAACTGGATTGGAAATGATGTAAATTTCGACAACGATGGCGATGGTTGCAAAGATGATGGCGCTCAGAACAATGGTTTTGGAGAGGACCTAGATGATGATGGTGACCAGATTCTCGATAGTGCAGATTCCTGTAGAGCTGGCGAGATAGGTTGGACCTCAAACTTCGGAAATGACTTCGACCGTGATGGCTGCAAAGATGATACTGAAGATCAAGACGATGATGGCGATGGATTCCTAGAAGATAATGGCGAAGATAAGTGCCCTCTTACCACATTAGGAGATCCTGTTGATCTGAATGGTTGCGCCCCAAATCAGGGAGATAGCGATGGCGATGGACTCACTGACCAAGAAGATCAATGCCCCAATGAAGATGCTCGGGGTTACGATGACAACCTCGACGGATGTATCGATGATACAGATAATGACGGAATCAACGACGCTGAAGATGTATGCGTAGATACTCCTGCTGACGAATCTGGATCGGGGGATCAACGAGCCGACGGATGCACAATTACTGAACGTGACCTAGATGGAGATGGGGTCAAAGGTGACGAAGATTCTGTGAACGGTTTTGATCTCTGCCCATCAACTCCAGATGGTGCTGAAGTCGATAATTTCGGATGTACTTCAGACCAACAACTCGAGTTGCTAGATTCTGACGAAGACAACATAAACGATTTAATTGAACGAGATTGGTTCGAGAATTCAGGCTACGATTGTAGAGAGACAATTGAGAGTGAGCGTGATTCAGTAGACGAGAATGGTTGTGGATTCTCACAACTAGATGCTGACTCGGATGGAGTCCAGAATATGAACGACCTATGTCCAGGTACTCCTAATCTCTTCAGTGTGGACGATGATGGGTGTTCAGTTAGCCAAAAGCAGGATCTTGCAGGAGATGGTGGCGGTATGAATCCAATCATGATTGCAGCGATTATTGTTGGCGCAGCACTTCTTCTAGGATCCGTAGGTATCACAGTTGTAGTCCGCTCACGAAGCAAGCCAAAACCGCGGAAGAAGAAATCACGACCGAAAACTGCAACAACTGCTCCAAACCCTGGTGCTTTTGCTGAAGCCGCAGCTGCTGCTCTTGCACCTGAACCTGCCACTCTACCCGAACTCATGGGCCACACGACAGATGAAGACGGTGTGGAATGGGCACAAGACGCTGAAGGTAACTGGTATTGGCGAAACGATGCTGAATCCACGTTTGCACTATACGAATCGTGATCCAACCTATGCCCCTCAGAGCCGAGGGTTGAAGTGCGTGATGTGCGACCCTTATGCATGGCACTCAGTGAACGCTTCCTCGTCCTGACCTTGACCGCCATCCTCATTGGAATGATTAGCGCACCGGGAATCCCCCATCCAGAAGCCCTTGAACCCGTGGCACCTGAGATGTCAGTTGGAACCAAAGCAGGCACCACTGAATGGACTGCTGTTGCAGGATACCCAGCTCAACCTCCCTCCCAGCCTTCAATCGGTGTGGCAGCGGGATACATCTCCCCCACAAGTGTAGCAGTAGATACACTTGGGAACGTATACACAGGAGGATTTGTGATCTACGATGTCAGTTTCGGAAGTCAAGCCTACTCAGATGTAGAACAGATGGCATATGTTGCGAAGGCATCCTCAACAGGAACTTGGCAGAAACTGTACTACACCTCCGTCTTCGGTGGAGGAGGAAGTGCGACTGTGACTGCAATCTCAACATCAGGAACTGATGTCTATGCTTGTGGTTGGTTTGTCGGAAATGTATCAATTGGCACCCAGAATTTCCAATCATATACACCTTCAGGAAGTGTCGAAAGCTCACAAGACATCTGGGTTGCAAAGTTCGACCAAAACCTCAATCCACTATGGGCAAAGCAAGCAGGAACCGTCGAGAATGACGACGCTTGTGAGGACCTCGTTGTTTCACCAACTAACCCCGATGGGAGCCAGGACGTGTACCTAATCGGAGAAACTAATGCAACAGCCCAAGCATATTTCGGGACTAGTATTACTCGAAATGGAAATGGTGGCACAAGTACTGACATCTTCATTGCAAAGATGTCTGCATCAAATGGCGCTTGGAATGACGCGAAAATTACAGGTGGACCATCACAAGATCTTGGTCAATCAATAGCATGGCGAGGAGGTGGAGTTGTTGCGACTGGCCTGTTTAGTGGCACAGCGAACTTTGGGTCACAACAAATGCAAGCCATTGGCAGTTTTGACCTATGGATTGCAGATGCAAGCACAAATTTGGCATGGGCCAACGCAAGCCAAGCAGGCGGAACTGCTGGAGTATCTCAGCCCTTTGGAGTCGTACACCAGAACGGTGTGGACTACATAGCTGGCACTGTCCGCGGGACTGTTAACTTCGATACCAATCAAGTGATGTCGTCGAGCAATGGCCAAGACACTTCCACCTTCGTAGCCTCCCGTAGTGGAGTAAACAACCAGTGGGACTGGATTACAACTGCGAACGGATATCATGAAGTTCGAGACATCGACATTAACAGCGCTGGCACAATCCTCGTTACAGGGAGCTTTGGCACCGTAAGTTGGTCAGGAACAGGTGGTTCTCTGCAACAAAGTGGTAGTGGCACATGGGGTTCAACCACACTTTCTTCCACATATTTCGATCCATTCCACGCAACCATGGATAGCACAAATGGGAATTGGGTATCTGCAGATGCGGGTTCAGGGAGCTTTAACGACAATGGCATTGGAGGTGTCTGGTCACCTAATGGCCAGATTATCGGAATGGGTACATTCGGAGCAGGAGGCCCCACAAATATTGGTTCGACCTATACACTCACTCTCGGGAGTGGTTCTGTAATAGGTAATGGGAACGCTTTCACCGATCAACAATACCAGATTTATGTTCAGATTGGGTCATATCTCTGGTCTCTCAAAGCGGACTCGGATTCGGATGGAACACCTGACGTTGACGACAATTGCCCTGACCTATTCAATCCCTCTCAGTCAGACATTGATGGAGATGGCCTTGGAGATGAGTGCGACCCCGATGCAGATGATGATGGACTCCTCAATGAAAATGATAACTGCGATGGGCCAGAAACAAACTGGGACCCAACAGATATCACGCTAGACCGAGATCAAGACGGATGTAAAGATGCGACTGAAGATACCGACGATGATGCAGATGGTATCGATGACGTGAATGATGACTGCGACGATATTGGCGACAAGATGGGTTGGATTTCCAACAATGTTTACGATCACGATCAAGATGGATGTCACGACATCGATGAAGACGATGATGATGACAATGACTACATTTTTGATAATGTTGACCTCTGCCCTCGTGGGTGGTTCAACTGGTCTACGTCAGCTACTACTGACCATGACGGGGATGGTTGTCATGACGAAGGTGAAGACGATGATGATGACAACGATGGCATGTTCGACATGACTCTCGATGAACAAATCCTAGATCAATGCCCAAAGGGCGATCTTGGGTGGACATCAAATGCAACTACTGATCGAGATTCTGATGGTTGCCGTGACGAAGGAGAAGATACTGATGATGATGGGGATACTGTATCAGACGACGATGATCGATGTACACCAGATGGCGATTTAGATTGGACTAGTGTTCCAATGGTTGATCACGACGGTGATGGTTGCCGTGATGCCACCGAAGATGATGATGATGATGATGACTCTGTGCTTGATGTCAACGATTCTTGCCCCACTGGATTGATTGGTTGGACATCGACAGTTCTGCTCGATGTGGATGGTGACGGTTGCCAGGACAATGCCGAGGACACCGACAACGACAATGACGGAGTTGCAAACGCATTGGATGGTTGCCCTTCTGGTGAAACTGGATGGTTCGCTAGCAATGACCTTGATGCTGACGGTGATGGATGCAGAGACGAGACCGAGGACACTGACGACGATGCTGATGGGGTATTGGACGAGAACGATGCTTGCCCTAATACACCACTCGGTGAAGCAGCAGATCCTGCAGGATGCGGATATAATACCCAGCAAGATAACGATGGTGACGGCATCTACGACATCAGCGATGCTTGTCTGAATACTCCATCTGAACTGATTCGCCTTTCTGGAAAGACTCTGATTTCTGAAGCAAGTGGACTTGTTTACGAATGGGGTACAGAAATTGAAGCTAGCACAGGCTGTTGGTTCGGCGAACTAGATCGCGATAACGATGGGGTGCTGAACTATCTGGACCAGTGTCCAGATACAAATACCGGCTCATTTATCGATGAATTCGGATGTGCCGCTGAAGAATACGACTGGGATAAAGATGGGATTATTGGAGACGTCATCCTCAACCCAGATCTCTGTCCAGGAACTTCAGATGCAGTTACTCGTGACAACAACACAGAATGGGGAGATATTGATGCATTTGGATGCTGGGCGGGCGATACGGACACCGATGCAGATCAAGTTCTTGCATACTTAGACATGTGTCCAGATACTGACGAATTCGCTACTGTAAGCAAGGATTTGGAATCGCCAGAAATTATGGGTTGCGCCGACAATCAACTCGACTTTGACGAGGATGGTATCACAAATGACCTAGATATCTGTCCAGACACACCGCTTGAAATTGAGGTACAAACTGACGGAGAACGCATTGGTTGCTCGCTAGAACAGAGAGTCGAACTTGGTGATCTTGATGCTGTTGTCCAAAAGAACATTCTCTTGATTGTGATTGGGGCTCTAGTCCTGATTGCTCTATTAGGCGGAGTAGGTTTCGTCCTTATGCGCGGAGGGGGCAATTCACAACCTGGAATCGAGATGATGATGGCACAGCAGGCTGCACCACCGCCGATGCCAGCGCCTCCTGGCTTTGCTCCTGCTCAACCAACCCATGTAGCTGATTACACGGGTCTCCCACCAGGGGGGCACTATGACCAAGGATACGACGGATCAACGATTTACATCTCACCGGATGCCACCCAATGGCAGATGAACGCAGATGGCTCATTCACTAGAATATGAACTCAGAGATCTAAACCAAGATGAGACAAAAGAAAGGCTGTTCCTCGCTGAAAAGCGTCCTCTCGGGCGAGAGGGTCACCCTTGACATGAGCACCACGATTTCGAAGTATTCGCAAAGCAAAACGTCGATGACGTAATTCATTCATTGGAAATCGAATCCCAAATTTCCAAACCCCTGACATATGGCCATTTTCCTCAATACGAACTGTTCGTTTACCAAGACGAATTGCCTTTGGCAACCACTTCTTTTCTTCAGTACTATCGAATGCATGATGTGCATCATGATAGGCATGTAGAGTTGCATTTTGTAGATCAGGAAGAAGGCCTTCAACGAGGCTGATTGGTGTCCAATCATCCCCTGTACCATGAAGAATTAGCATTGGTGCATCTGACCATTCCTTAAGATCGGGCCGAAGATGTGTTGCAGGGTAAAACGAAAGATGAGCTTTGAACGGTGTACCGAGAACCTCGATAATTGGAGACCATGCAGAATATGTTGCCACAGTCCCGCCTAAACTCCAACCTGCAATACCTACTGATCTAATTCGATCATCTGAATCCAATACTGTCTTGACTGCAAAAGCATCTGCTAATATCATCGCATGAGTAACTGAGAGTTGATCCTGAACTACAGACTCCACAGATCGTGCTGAGAACGGATGTATCTGGCAAACAGCCATGCCGGATTTTAACCAGTGTCTGAGGTGATCTTCATGATGATTTGACCAACCTCGACTTCCGTGTACTGCAACTATACAACAGAAGGGACCTTCGCCTTCGGGAAGATGTAAATCCGCATAAGCAGAATGTTCTGTTAACGATTTGAAATCGTTCAGAATATGATGTATTTCGAACGGAGATCTAGAATTGAACTCAAGACGCTCCGGCATGATTCTGAGTTGAACTCATTGTATGAAAGAAGGCGTACTAAACAGGCTGAATCAACGACGCCTACCGCCACCTGAGCGTCCACCGCCACCTGAGCGTCCACCGCCACCTGAGCGTCCACCGCCACCTGAACGACCACCGCCGCCCCGCCTGCCTCCACCGGAACGACGTGAGGACGAATGAACGACTCTGGATTGAGTATGATGACCATGATGGTGGTGGTGGTGACGACGGCCATTCCACCAACGCCGGCGGTCACCTCCGTAGTGGTTGTTGATTACAACGACATCGCTGCCATGGTGATATCCACGATGATGATGTACGTAGCCGCTCCGAGTAACATATGCTCCAGGAGGAGTATTTCTGAAGCGCACAATCAGGAACATACAAACAAGGATCATCACCACAATCGGAAGGCAACAAAGCAATGCTTCAGCTGCAGGTAAACCCGGATCTGATAATCGAACATCATGATGGTTCTCTGGATTTACCCAAACAGATAATGAAGAATTTGGGCCATTGATTTGCTTGGCATCATCCAAACATGAGTTGCCTCCACTGGTTGAAGATAACCACTCTGAAAACGAAGAACTGTAACTCATACCATCCACAGTATAGTCAAACGAAGGTTGGAATGAACAGGTGTAATACGTCGCAAAAGAACCTGACGAGCGAGTGAGTAATTGTTGCTCCTTCCATTTTGTGCCAGATTTCCCGTGTATTAGTGTGAAGGCTTGGAAACTCGAAGGATCATCCTCTCGAATATCAATCGTCATGGTTGCACCTAGTGGATAATGATCCTTAATTTCCTCAAAGCAAGGATTCCCTGAGGTATACCAAGGCGAATCTGCCCAATCAGTGTAATTCGTTCCGTTAACATTCCACGTAAGAAGAATCTCGGCATAGCAAGTATACTCATCCTCATACTCATACCAATAATCACAAACATAGTCGCCGTAACTATCAGTGTAACAATCCTCAACTTCATGCTCAATCTCGACATAATCCTCGAACCATCCAGTACCATTGTCAACTCCATCACCGCTAATTGAAGCATCGATTGATACCCAATCTGAATCTGTAGAACCCGTCACTTGCGCCTTTACAGGTAGGAATTCTTCCTCATTCAATGCTCCAAATGCTAAACCACCAACAAGTAACATGCAAACGGTACCGACTACGATTACAGCAATTGCTTCACCAGCGGAAAGCCACCATAGACCAAACGTACCAATTCCCGGTTTAGAACCATCAGGATTTGGGACCTGAGTCGTAGTCTGACCGGGGATTGAATTCTGAGAAGATGGTGAAGCAGTGAGAGGAGTATTCGTTCCTGTAGCACCTGATGGAGTCATTGTCTGGGACGTTCCCGAAATCTTAGCAGCTTCTGCCTCAAGTTTGGCAAGTTCCAATGCATGCTTTGCTTTCTCAAGTTCCTCTTGCCGCTCCATTTTACCAGACTGAGTCTGCTTGAATTGTTCCATGAGGTTGTTAGAACCTGCATCATCATCGTGATTATCGGCCCACCATTGATCAGGAGACTTCTCGCTCATAGTCCTGAACCTATGTGCAACGATTTGAATTTCGTCCCAAAAAAAACCTGAATTTACACTTCATTTGCTAGTTGGACCCCAGCCGGTATCGAAAATCATCGCTTCATCCTTGAATGACTTGAATTCAAGATGGTTACCACTCGGGTCCTGGATGAACATCGTCGCTTGAGCGCCAGGTTGACCCTCGTAGCGGAGATAAGGACCTATTACGAATTCAACTCCCTTAGCCTGAAGACGATCTCTCATTTGATGCCAATCATCCCATTCAAGAACGACTCCGAAATGCATCGATGGGACCTGCTTACCATCAACTGGATTGGTTGCTAAACCGGGCATAGAATCTACACAATGAGCAACAATCTGATGACCGTGGAGATTAAGCACACAGGATTCTGGTTTTTCCCGACCTACAGTGCAACCGAGGATCTCGGTGTAAAAGGAACGTGCAGCAGGTAAATCGACTACTGGAAAGGCCAGATGAAAAGGCCGAAGCACATCATCACCTATCGATTGCAGTACGTGCGAGAGCGACTGCTTCATCGACAATCTCCCCTGAGACGCCTATGTGTGAAGAGGGATCAAACATCATATCCATCTCATCTTGACTAAAGACTGAAGTCAAGGCTTCTGTACGATTACAAACATCACGTAGATGTTCTCCCGTATCGACAGCACTGAACGAAGCGGTACGAAGAATTTCATGAGCGTCATCACGAGGAACCCCCTTTCCAACGAGTTCAATCATTATCTTCTCTGCCATTACTAGACCACGCTGAGCATCGATATTCGCAAGCATCCGATCAGCATCGACCCATAGGTTCGTCAGAACCTGCATCGTCTTGATCATGACATCATGACATAAGGCACTGGAATGAGATAGAGTGAAGCGTTCAGAAGAGGAGTTTGCCAAATCACGCTCATGCCAAAGTAGGGCATTCTCGTAGGTCGGTATGATGAATGAGCGAACGATTCGAGCAAGACCACTCGCATTCTCGGACTTGATTGGATTCTTTTTGTGAGCCATAGTTGAGGAACCAACCTGTTTCTTCACGTCAAAACCCTCGCCAGCCTCGGCAATTTCAGAACGTTGGAGATTACGAATCTCTTGGAGGATTTTCTCACAAGTTGTAGCGACATTCGCCAACCATGATACATACTCAACATAACGATCTCTACCCACTACCTGCGTTGTAGCTAGAGGGACACCTAATCCGAGATGTTTGAGAATGAGACGTTGTAATTCACGTGCATCATCGCCTTGAGCAGCTCCGGTACCTACTGCACCCAGAAATTTGCCTACAGCAATTCTAGGGGCCGCCTCATCAATTCGCACAAGGTGCCGACGCATCTCGTCTAACCAAACAGCGACCTTCAATCCAAAAGTAATCGGCACCGCAGCTTGGCCATGAGTACGCCCTAACATTACAGTGTCACGTTCGCGCTCAGCAAGACTTGCAGTCACCTGAATCAATTCACATAGTGCAGATCTAAGCATAACCATCGAATCTCGAAGTTGGAGAGCAACCGCCGTATCGACAATATCGTTAGAAGTGGCACCTAGATGGATGCACCAACCTGCATCTCCTGCCGCTTCTGCCATTGCCTTTGTCAAGGCCATAATATCGTGACGTGTTTCTGCTTCAATCTCAGCAACACGTTCAATCCGAACGTCCTCTGGATTAGAAATTGCTTCGACTGCAGCATAATCCTCTGCACTCACACGACCAAGTTCACGATGCGCCCACACGAGAGCGCGTTCAACCTCGACCTGCCTCTCATGACGACCAATGTCTGACCAGATTCGCTTGAACGACTGGTCGCCGTAACGGTAGTCGAGAGGGCAGAAGTGCATGGGTAACCACCATCATGTGTCAGGCATCAAGATTGCGTTGCTTATCCAACGTTCTGCATTGCTTCCTCAATCATCTGTTCTAGAGTAATTTGAGGACGGAAACCAATCCGTTCCTCAATCGAGAGCACATCCACTACCCCCCATACCTCTGAAGAATCATCGTTACCATACTGAGGGGCGGCTCCGGTCATTGCCTCGAATTGTTGGGCTACAGTGCTTAATGGAACAGCACGTCCAGTTCCTGCTGCGATGGCGTCACGAGTAGGGGGCGGATTGTGTATTACACCCATGATGACTTCGACAAGATCTCTAACATGAATGAAATCCTTGGATTGTGAACCATCTCCTGGAACGGAAACCCAACCAAATATCGCATCTCTAGCGAATGCATGAAGCAAACCATGCCCTTCACCCGTTTCCTGAACTATACCCTGAACGTTCGAAGCGCGAACAATAGTAACTGGACGTTCAGCCTCAGCGTGTTCGAAGGCAGATTCTTCAACCCAAAGTTGCCCCTCTGCCGCCACATCACGTGGAGCAAGACGTGTTTCTCCTGAGTAAAACGGGTCATCAGGAGTAGCCTGAGGATGAACACGTAGACTACCTACGAGAATCAGATGAAGACCCTGATGTCGATTGACAGCTCCTAGAATTGGTTTAGCCGCATCTCTCATCGCGAGGAGAGTCGCACGATCTTCTCTTCCTGCTTCAGGTGATACTGTGTTGAAGTGAACTAATGTTGTACAAGGCATCAGAAGAGCATCAAGGAGCACATTATTCTCTTCTTCCAAGGCCTCGGAGGGGATTTCCACACATGCATCACCGAGTGCTTCACGGAGATACGGAGCCACAAAGGCATCCGGAGCACTGATGGCAACTCGCATGGCTAACGTCTCATACATCGACTCAGAGATTATCATGATGCCGGTCGAAGCAATCGACTACAATCCACACATAGAATATCTCGCAGGCGAACGGTTCATGACCTCATGGGGTGGGCTTTGGTTACATGGTCGGAGACCCGAAGGTGATGGAAATCACCGGGAATCGTCCGGGAATCATCACTGCTCCACTCACAGTTCTTCGTCGAATTTGGAATCAGAAACACTTGGTACAGCACTTCATCCGGCGCGACTTGAAGATAAACTATCACGGAACAGTCATCGGCTGGGGATGGACTATGGTCGAACCACTCGCCCTAACTGCAGTTTACTGGCTTGTTTTCTCCCTCCTCAGAGGTCAAGATGACCCTCTATTTGTCCTGGAGATCCTCATTGGAGTTCTTGCCTATGGAATGTTCAGCCGTACTCTTTCGGGAACGACCACATCCATAGTCAGTAACAGTGGATTGATCAAACAAGTTTCTATTCCACGAGAGGTGTTTCTCTGGGCTATTGGAGGATTCCAAACCCTTCGTTTCTTACTCTCAATTGTGATTCTTCCTCCGGTCCTTCTTCTAATGGGAGCAGAACTTACCTGGACTTTGCTCCTCGTACCCTTAGTTCCACTCGGTGTCCAGTCTCTCTCGATGGGCTTAGGGATGATTTTCTCCATATTCCACACACATGTACGTGATACCAGCCATGTTGTGAATATCCTCACTACAGCAGGCTTCTTCCTATCTGGTGTTTTCTTTGGAATGCGCCACATTCCGGAGGAACATCATGACATGTTTGCACTAAACCCGATTGCAACATACATCGAACTTATGCGGGCTCTTGTGACTGGCAATTGGGAGGTTCTTGAACCGACATATGTGATTCAAGCAGTAGGATTTTCACTCAGTTTCTTAATTCTCGGCTGTATTATATTCGTCAGAAATGAAGCGAGGGCAGTGAAACATCTGTGAGGTCATAGGTATGAAGGACAACGCGATAGAACTCAGCTCTGTCACGCTGGACTTTCCAGTCAAGGGGGGAGCGAAGTATCTCAAGGAACAGATTACTGGAAGATTTCGGAAAAATAAGGGTAAGACTACCTTCAGAGCACTAGAATCAGTAGATTTGGAAATTCAACAAGGACAAATTCTCGGAATAGTCGGCCCGAACGGTGCAGGTAAGTCAACTATCCTTCGTATCATGGCAGGCATCTATCACCCAGACCAGGGGGCTGTTCGTACTCGAGGTCGCTGCGTACTTCTTGCTGGCATTGGTACTGGTTTTCAGTCGAATCTAAGCGGCCGAGAAAATATCCGACTTAATGGAAGCATCATGGGTCTGAATCATTCCGAATTAGCAGCAAAAATGGATGATATCATTGCATTCAGCGAAATCGAAGCACATATCGATCAACCAATTCGTACCTATTCGATGGGTATGAAGGCACGATTGGGATTCGCTATTGCAGCTCATCTCGAGCCAGAAATCCTACTTATCGATGAAGTGATGGCAGTAGGTGACGCAGCATTCCAGGAAAAGTGTAAACAAAGAATCCGTGAGATGGTCAGCGGAGACACAACGGTCGTAATCGTAAGCCACAACATGAATACTGTGAAGACATTTTGTGACAAAGCTATCTGCATACATGAGGGAGTTATACACACCTCTAGTAAAGGAGTCCAAGATGCAATCGATGCTTACCATCGAATCCTCAGTGAGGAGGAGTAAATCTGACACACATCGCAATGGTCGTATCAAATCCATGCGACCCTGATCCTCGTGTCGAAAAAGAAGCCTTAGCGCTAGCAAGTGCTGGCTATACAGTCACAATTCATGCATTTGATCGAGAGGGGAATCGGCCCAAAGAAGAACTACTTAACGGGATACAAATCCTGAGATATCGTGTAGGCGTCACACCTCGTGGCGCTCCAAACCTATTCACAGGGCTGAAGGTGCTTAGAGGGCTACAACGTTTCAGAAGGAAGGTTGCTGAAACTCTCGAAAGTGAAAATGTTGACATTGTCCACTGTCATGATGCGGACACACTTTGGGTAGGGCTTCGTGTCAAAAAGAAAAAAACGGTAAAACTTGTATTCGATATGCATGATCTCGCCCACACGTGGGCTAGAATGACAAATCCAGCATCAATCATTCGAAGAATCGCTGCATTCAGTATTGAGCGACGTCTTATTCGAAGGCTAAAATCGTGCGACCTTGTTATTACTAGTTCAGGATCAGCGTCAAAGACATCAAAACCAGGATTTCGAGAATGGATTAGAAAACGAAGTGCAGTCGATGTAGTGGTCGTAGAGAATCGTCCATTATCTGTCAAAGAACCTCCTCCGTTCCCTGAACGATTCACGATTGGCTATATTGGAAGTATTCGTGAGGCTAATATGTTCAGAACACTAATTGATGCAATTTCAATTTGGCCAGAAAATCAACGACCACGTTTTGTTCTCGCAGGACATGGCACAGCCGACAAAAAAGTGAATCAAATGTTAGTGGATTCAGATATTGATTATGACAGATTTGGAGCATTCAATCGGCATGAGATTGGTGATTTAATCAGTAAAATCAGTGTAATGTATGCAGTTTATCCAGTACTACGTGGCAATATCCTAGAGGGCGCTCTACCCACCAAGATGTTTGATGCTGCCGCATATGGAAGACCATCCGTTGTAAACTCAGGGTGTTTGATGGGAGATATTGCTCGTGCTGAAGAACTAGGGCCTACCGTACCAGTGGGCGACCCTTTAGCCCTCAGAAATGCATTAGATAAACTCAGACAAAACTCCACTACTGTTACCTTAGATCGAGATTGGAGTGGAGAAGCAGAGAGATTAATCTCTGCATACGAGAGGTTCGGAACGGTTCTTGAACCGAGTAGGAGGAGAAGTAATTATGCTCACGACTGACCGAATCAACGCATTCGATCTTACAATCGGGGTAGTGGGATTGGGCTATGTAGGCCTCCCAACCGCTTTGGGATTCCATGACGCAGGGTTCAGAGTTCATGGATTAGATGTATCAGAACGCGTAATCAAAGAATTGCAGGCTGGCCGTAACCCCGGAGATGACCCCACTTTCGACAATACTATCCCAAATGATGGACGTTGGTTCGTAACAACTGATCCAAAACTTGTAATCCCTGAATGCGATGTAATTCTTGTTACCGTCCCAACTCCAGTCCTAGAAAATAAACGGCCTGATCTCCGTTTCATCCAAGCCGCTGGCGAGACCATTTTCAATCACATCGATCGATCTAAGCGTCCAGTCATTGTTCTGGAATCTACCGTCTACCCGGGAGTTACTCGCGAAATTTGGAACCCCTTGATAGAATCTAGGGGATTAATCGAAGGAATCGACCTTGATCTCGCTTACTGCCCTGAAAGATTCGTGCCCGGCGATCCCAAGCATGGGGTTAGACAAGTGCCGAGAGTGGTAGGCGCAACAGATACACATATCGTCAAAGCATTGGCAGAGCTGTATCGCCACCTTACAGAAGGTAGTGTGACTCCAGTCTCATCTATTGAGGTCGCAGAAGCAGCAAAGGTTGTCGAAAATGTCCAGAGAGATCTTAACATTGCTCTAGTGAATGAACTTGCCCTTATATTCCCTGAGATAGGGCTTGATGTCGAAGAAGTTCTGAGTGCCGCCGCCACGAAATGGAATTTTCACCGCTACACACCCGGAATCGGAGTCGGAGGGCACTGCATCCCAGTGGACCCATACTACCTGATTCAAAAAGCCCATTCTGCCGGTGCACCGGTGGACCTAATCACCTCAGCCCGGGAGGTAAATGCGACTATGCCAAAGCAGGTTGCTACGAGGATTATTCGCCAAGCTTCGGCATTAGGGAGAGAGCCTTCAAATCTCAAAATTCTACTTCTTGGTTGGTCCTACAAGCCAGGAATTGCCGATGCTCGTGAAACACCTGCGGAACCACTTGCCAATGAACTTGTAGAACAGGGCTGTGAGATTCATGTATGGGACCCACATATCCAAACTGAACATCGACTTGATGGACCGTATACATGGGTTGACCAACCCGAAACCTCGAAACCCGATGTCGTGATTCTCTGCACCGCACATGAGGAGGTCCTTGGACTGGATTGGGCAGCTCTAAGGAGAAGTTCAGAACTGGGATTCCTCTATGACGGACGCCGGGTCCTTGATGAAGAGATACTGCACGATGCTGGATGGATTACAGGAGCAGTGGGCCGCCCCTAATCACTCCGCATCTGGAAAAAGATTCCAGGTATAGAATTCAGAGTCTTCAGGAATCGGCTCTGTCGCATCTTCGATTGCAGCCTGTATGCTAGGACGAATCCAATTAGGTAGCAGATCGAATGCTTGAGGATGGTGTTTTACCCACCATGAGAAATCTCTCTCCTTTAGATGATGGAGATCTGGTACCTGATCCCAATGATTCTGCTCACCTACCCACCAGAGAGCGTGGGTAGCAGTTCGAACCGGTCGCTTGCCGAGAAAGGCTTGAATCTCTCTAGCATCGATATCATATGGATGACCAAGCATTCCATTTTTGTGGAAGCATTTCCAGCACCTGCCACACCCTGGATGCTTGGCCCGGAGACAAGAACTTACGATTTTTCCAAGACCTGATTTTTGAACAATATGGACGGCTGAAGCTTCAGAAATACCAGCAATGGGGAGTAGGAGGTCGAGGCCGATGCTCTCTAGAAGTGGAGCCCAAGTGCGCCACCAACTGGTCTCCGAGAATTCACGGTAACGATAACCATGCCAGAGGTAGGTATTGTCTATAGGCATGCCAAGCGCAATCCCTCTGAGATCGAAGTAATCTGCAAAGAGTATCAGATGGGTGGCTGCGGCTAAATCGGTTGAGAACCCCGTGGGTTTCTCCCAAAATGTTCTAATTTTCTCATGATTCGACATTATGCTGTGGACTCTACGTCCCCGAGTCCTTTGGAGATATTTGAATAAACGATCAGCGCCGTGATGTTTCAATAGGGATTTGAAACTCCTTCGATGATAAACCAAAACGGTTTCTTTGGGCATCAATTCCATGCACGCCGTCGAGTCGATTCCACCTGAAAGCGACAACCCCGGCAAAGACCCATGCTTCCGAGTAGGCACCCATCCATCCAAAATTCCCTTTACCCAAGGGGAAAGAAGAACCTCAGTTGCCACATACAAAAGGTCGGGATGTAGATGTTCACGCTTAAAATCTCGAGGAAGGCGCCAAAACACCGATCCAAATGGGCCATTGAATACTAACTTCTTTCGCCTGAAATTCCAGGACCAATCTTGTGTTGGGCTCTCCAACACGACATCCATGTCAGTTCACTATCAACAAGTCCCAAAACATCTTCGGGGTTTGGGAATGGCTCTAGGGAGTTTTCTCCCACCACTTGTATAAGTATCTGAACTCACCGAGAACGAAGAGACAGAGAGGGGTATGAGGTGGTTGAAATTCATCCCGCCGATTATTCTAGATTACAGTACTTCATATTGACAATTACTCGCAAAAATACTCGGATTGTGGATAAAATCGGTATCACATCAGAGGCATTGCGCGCCATCAGAGATGTCCAGCAAATAGGCAGTCAAGATGAATCCGGAGGCATTCAAGAAGAGCACAACTCAGACACTCTCTACATAATTAGGCCAGACGACTATCACTCATTATCACATAATCTGACAACACCCACGATGATACTCGTAATTCAAGAAGACGGGGAGGGAATAGATACACATCAGACTTTCAAAATCGATTCTATCAGATGTCCGACATCTAATCTCATTTTCGAACATCTGATTTGGCTCCCAGTGAAGTCACTTAAACTTGGGCGCCGCCCATACTTACACCGATTCCTTTACGCCCTTGGACAAAGGAAGATACTCATTCGTCGAATCAAATCGAAGAGCAAAAAACGTGAGTTGACTCTCGCAGAGACGGAACTCCTTGCGAGGGCCCTTTCAAACCCTGGAAATTGGGAGCAGGCTTCAGACTTGCATTACCTAGTATGGATGTCTGCACCCGATTACAGAGATGCGGCATGGCAAGCCATTCGTACTTCGATATACACCAAACGATGGAGTCAACTACGAATTCTATTGATGGTGAATCCTACGTTCATCCAATCTCAGGAGATGCTCATTCGATTGAGAAAAAAATTGGACCAACTCCCTATTCAAGAACGCATTCAAACTATCGAAGCGGTATTTTGTAAAGAAGTGAATATCAAGGAATTTATGGAGGAATGGATTAATGCGCCATCGACAAGTATCAAACATTTGACTTCCCCCATTGCATCGATTGCGACCGAGGATATTCCCGGCAATCATGTTGGTGCAATTCATCATTACCTAATCGAATGTGGGCTAGGTAATTCCGCAGAGGAATTACAACAGAAACACATTGAGAATTTTACTACTCTTGAGTTCATAGTATCCTATGCATCTAGAATTGAAACACATGACTACACTACCCAACTAATCACAGATATGGTAAACAAGGCAGATGATAAGGAACTCAAGGAAATCATTAGAGTAATACGTCGAGTGGATAAACTGGAAACACTTGTTGATCCAGACATAATGGAGCGCTTCGTGAATTCTACAGATACTATGGAAACATGGATGATTGAATGGGCATTGGGTAACGAGGAAAGAAATGGATTGAAACACCTACTCTCAAAACGTCTTAAAGGGACAGTTAGTTCACTTCTCGAATCACTGAATATAGCGCGAGAAGATAAAAATGAAGAGTTTGTCATCTCACTTCTGGAAGCCATATCTAGTATCCCCGAGGTAATGTTCGACCAGAGATTAAGAGCAACAATGTGCAAAGATATGGTTACGCATTCTGATCCATCAACAGCACTTCGATTCTGCCTTGAATCCATCGCAATCAACCCCCAAGACGCCGAGGCCGGAAGATGGGCAATGGAAGCAGCCGTCAGAACCGGTCAATCGAAGTCAATCCTTGGAGCCGCAGATATCGTACTCTCAATGAGGAACAGGTCCCAACATATCCCATACCACATGATTGCAATTGCAGCCGCAAGAGAAGGTAAAATCCAGTACGCTAAGGACCTCTTGAAAATCAATCGACTTAAGTCCAATATCGAAGCGCAACGTCTCAGAATAGGCATAAGATACCATCTCGACAAGAATATGGAAGATACTCTGGAAGAGGTATTGAACACTCAAGAGAAATTCAGAAACGACCATACTATCTTGATTTACGAAGGATTAGCGAATGCTGAATTAGGTAAAGAAAAAGCCGCGCTCTCTGCAGCCGAAGATATTCGCGACCCAAGCGAGAGACGGGCTCTGCGCCACTTGGTGCTACAACGTAGTGGAAAGACAAAAATGGCTAAGAAATCTCTTAGAGAACTCATTTTGGATGGTTACGAGATAAAGGAAATTGATCATTGGATTGGAGACAATTGCACATTTTCTTCCCTCGCTCCAATTATGAAGCCGAGGAGAAAGGCACCCAAGAAAAGCGACTCACCCCTAGTGAGTGTAATCATGACGACACATCGTTGGAACGATGCTTTCGAGATAGCTGTTAATTCTATACTAAACCAGTCGCATAAAAATTTGGAACTCATCATTGTGGACGACGCATCTAAACCTGCAGATGTGAAGAAATACAATCGATTCCTCAAGGATAAGAGAATTATCCGTGTCCGACAGGAAGAGAATCGAGGCACATATTCGTGCAGGAATCGTGGGCTTGATCTAGTAAACGGCGAGTTCGTGACGTTTGCAGATTCCGATGATTGGAATCACCCTTATCGGATTGAAAGGACAATCTTACGGATGGAGCAACGTGGTTTTGATTTATCTATCGGCCGGTTTCTCAGGATTTCCGAAACAGGTGAAATACAATTCAACGGCCAAAGGCTAACTCAATTTGCACTTATGGGAATGATGTTTCGAACCTCTAAATTACAGCATTTCGGACTGAAATTCGATGAACGTGCAAGATATAGCGCAGATTCAGAACTGTTTGAGAGAGCAAGTATATTGTTCGGGACATCACGTGTTGACCGGCATGAAAAGATAGACATACTCGCGCTATTCCACTCCTCTTCTCTAACAAGCTCAGGAAAGAGAGCAATAGACTGGATGGGACCCCGCGAATCCAGAATACGCTATGTCCAAGGATATCGTCCTAAACATCGAATGATAATACAAGATAATCCTATCGAGGTGGAGCATTTTGCCGCTCCTTGTGATAATCTATCCGACCTCGAACTCACAAATTCGATGAAACGACTTCGAAAAGCATTCGACGCTAGCTTAATCGATACCGAGGAGAAATTTACAATCAAAGAAACAGATGACATCCATA
Source organism: Methanobacteriota archaeon (assembly GCA_002712285.1). GTDB lineage: Archaea > Thermoplasmatota > Poseidoniia > Poseidoniales > Thalassarchaeaceae > MGIIb-N2. The sequence continues at coordinate 6,336 of PATC01000026.1, read as the reverse complement.
TGTTCATGGCAACATATCCAGGTGGATTTGAAAACCTCCACAAGACAATCAACTGCCTGCTTGAACAGTCATTGCCATTCACGACCTTGACCATACACATCAATCACGATAAAGCGCCGGAAAACATACCCCTTGATTCCCGGATTCGGGTCGTTTTGGCAGAAGAAGATCTTGCAGATAATGGGAAATTTGCCTACATGGCCGACAAGAAAGGATACTTTCTGACAGTAGATGATGATCTTAACTATCCGTTAGACTATATCGAACGTATGGTCGAGCATGTGAATCAACTAAATCGCAAGGCAGTGGTAGGGGTGCATGGAGCTACTCTTCCAGCCGGCCCACCCATCTCCAGATGGTCTGAATATCTCCAGTTAAGAAGAACTCATATGTTCAATCGTCAACAATCCACATACACTCTACAAAGCATCCTAGGAACAGGTACAATAGCATTCCACAGTTCGATTGGCCATCCGAAAATCGCAGATATGGATACTCTCAGAATGGTAGACATTCATTTCGCAAATTGGGCGAATTCTAACAATATCGCAATGTATTGCATCCCTAGGGACGAGAATTGGCTAACCGAGTTTGAATCATCGAATGAACGAATATGGGATCAAGTAACCCAAATGACTCAGATGCAATGGGAAATGACCACAGCCCTAAATCGCACACCCATATGGGATTGTACCGACTCGATAACAGGTTTGAAAATGAAGCGCGGCCCCTTGAAAAGTATTGCAGACTGGCACCATCGTCAACTTGCACCAGGCATGGTATTACCGACACACAAAACATGGAAGCCACTTCCAAAGAACCCCAAAGTCACGATCTACATTCCAGCCTACAATGTTGAGAATTATATCATAGATTCAGTAAATTCCGCACTGAACCAAACCTATGACAACTTCGAAGTAAGCATACAAGAGGGAGGCTCAACCGATGGAACTCTAAGAGTACTGAACCAACATTTCGGAGACAATCCCCAAGTAATTCTCACAAATGCACCCTCAACTATTGGAGAAGCAACGAATATTGCGATAAAACAAGGCTCAGGTGAACTAATACTCCAACTTGACTCAGATGATATTCTCCACCCAAATGCTGTAAAGAAACTTGTAGAAGCGATTGGGAACGAACATGTCTGCGCGTACGGGAATTTCGAACGGATTGATGAGACAGGGGAATTAATCGATAACGGGTGGGAAGAGATTGAATTTACTCGAGAACGACTCCTGAAGGCGATGATTGTCCATCACCCCCGTATGTTCCGTAGAGATGCTTGGGAATTCGTTGGCGGCCATGATGAATCTCTTGAGAATGCAGAAGACTATGATTTGTTCCTCCGACTCTCCGAGGTAGGTCCAATTACTCACCTCAGGGAGATCCTCTACTCCTATCGCCAGTTACCTGGATCTGCATCCTCGGATTCAACCTTGTTGGATAGGAATACTGTTGACGTAGTTGAAAGAGCGATCGAACGGATTGGTTTATCCAACCAAGTTTTCGTTGCTACTCCGAACACCAAGAATTCGAGACAGATATCCTTGTACCCCATGATGATGAAAGACTAGATTCGATTGGATTCATTATATGTGGAGATGATATGTTCTGCAATTTCTTCCGCACCATTGAGTGTAGAAATTACATCTTCAGGATCTGCCCACGTATTGCCTAGCAATTCTCTGATACAATCTGCTAGAGAATCATCGGGCATAGCCACCATCCCCCAACCCTCTTCCTTAGCGACCATACACCGAGCCAATTGATCATCCATACCTGTCTGCATGTTAGGAAGGAAGAGCGTGGGGATTCCTCTGGACCTCATTTCGTGAAAGGAATTGTATCCGCCGGCCTGCACTGAGAAATCAAACGCCTTGAAGAAGAGTGAATTTGGATAGTCGCGTATGAGATGAACTCTCTCGAGTGCGATATCCAAACGATCACCAAGCATCGATTCCCCTAAGACAACATGGACATCATTGAATCTTAGAAGTGCCTCGATTACTCGTCGAATATCAGAGTCAATATCGTTAATCCGACCTGCGCCGAGCTGGACGTAGACAACGCGAGAATCCAGTGGAACTCCAAGTCTCCTTCGAGCAGCATCACGTTCCCACATTTCATCACCATCTAGCACGAGAATCGGACCCACATGTATCACGTCTACACCATGATTAACCTCTGAAGGAGCGAGATTGACTGCATCACCGGGATGAATAATCAAATCGAACTTGCCAATTGAGTCAACGGGGATGGATGAACCCTCTCGAAACATCCCTCGACGCAACCAGATTTTCTGAGGTATCGCTATGATATCCATTGAATCAAGCATGCCGCGATATGGGAATGCCCCATCGAATACGAAGGCTTGGGGGCGATGAGTCTCAAGTACCAAGGTTAGCATTTCCTGTACCATCGAGTTCCATGCCTCTGAATCCATCCCTTCAAATTTCTTCGGACCAGCGAGATGGTACGTGGGGAAACCCTCGGAATAAGGGATGTGAAGCGTTGGCATAGTGGTGAAGAAAATAATCTCCACATCGGGGTCGAGACGCCTGATTCTCCTTGCCAGCGCATACATCCTAGTGAAGTGGCCAAAACCAACACCATTCGTAGGAAACAGAACCACTGAATTAGAGGAGCCTCCCTTCAATTGAATCATCGAATCTGACATTGGTCGCGGCCGACGCCCAAGCATTTCCATACCAAGAGACCAGAGGACGGCGGGTAGACTGAATGGAAGGAGAAGCAACCGAAATGGATTCCTCGCTGCCTCAATCAAGTGATTCCCAAGACGAAAGGAGGCAGAATTTCGAACCCTCCAAAGTTCACGTCGGAGAACCGCTTCTCTACGATCGGGGCCTTGAGGCACCTCCGCTGCCATGAAATGACATCTAGATTCGGGGTTTCATCATTCCGTGGGAAATAACTACAATCGCCGCTAAAGTGACGATTCAAAATAATAAGGGAAGGCTGATTCAAGTTTATGGATACAGAGCGCTCCAGAAGGTATCTAGTCGCTCTAACCATACTTACTCTAATCGGTGCAATTCTTCGGTTTCGAGAACTTGATGGGCAATCACTCTGGATGGATGAACTCGCATCTTTGCATAGTGGTAAAATGAACACATGGGAAGAATCGATGGGGACTGGACGTTCAGGTTTCGGATTCTCGGGCTTTATTTCCTATCAATTCATTCAACTCTTTGGAGACTCGGATTTTGCAATTAGAAGCCTAAGTGCATTATCGGGGATTGCATTGATACCCATATTGGCAGAATTTGCCAGGCGGGTTCGAGATGAAAAAGCCGCAATCTTCACTGCGGCCTTAATCACGACTTCATTCTTTGCGATTCGTTACAGTCAGGAGTTTAGGCCGTATATGTTCCCGACCATGATTATGTGGGCCTGCTTCTTGTATCTGATTGATGCAACGACAATCAAAACTAGGAGTGCAATATGGGTAATCCTCGGACTCGCGTTGGTATTCATGATTCATACCGTCGCGGCAGTAACTATCAGCATCATGTTGTTTGTGATGACTACTTGCAAGTTCATTGAGGCAAATTCCCAGAAAGATCCCACCTCTTCTCTGAAGAAAGTGTTGAGCTCCTTCTGGCTTGGACGTGGTAGTTTAGTCACGCTCACTTCGATTTGTATCCTATCCTTAGGATTGATTACACTACCAACACTATTGGGGGACTCCGATGATGATACCCACTCCGACTGGATTAGGCCTACCCCTGAAAACGCTCACCTAGTCTTGCTCGAAGAATTCCTTGGATACGAATCAGAGGGAAGTGTCAACGAAGGATTTGCGGAAATCGCATGGATTATGGTCCTCAGCAGCCCGTTATTGGCACTACTCCATAATCGGACGCGGGAAGAACCACAATCGATTTGGAAAGAACCTGAGTGGTTGCTGCTCGCCTCTGCGCTCGGTACATTCCTATTCATCACCACATACTCCGAAGAGATTCGCCCTCTTTTCGTGGTTCGATACTTCTCGTTTTCCATGCCTGCTTGGTTCCTTATACTCGGCATATGGATCTCCCGAACCCTAGATTTGGGTATGGAGAGATTTGATGGAAATGGTGAAGCTAGAACGATTACAGCAGCTATCTTGTCCATACTTGTCATATCTACTAGTATCACCTGGCTTATCCAAGATTACGATTACTATGGGACCGAGCAGAAGACCGATTTCCGAGGCATGGCGGAATGGTTAGACTCCAACATTGACAACAACAGCCACCTCATACTCGTTCAACCGACGCCATACTATTGGGAAGAATATCTCGAACGTATGGATAGCAACCTGATTATAGATTACAACTCTTGGGGATATCTGCAGACCTATCACAAAATGAGAATTGACAATTACAATCATTCCGTCGTGATAGTCGCATCTATGGGCCAATATCCTGATATCTTGGCTGGGGAATTAGACGAAACCCACATCAAGGCCGAGGAAGCGATATTTTACGACGGGCACATCGTTGTCTATACTCACCCCGGAGTTGATTGGAGATGAGGGCGATGGAAATGAATGAGTCAAATCTTCAGGCATTTCTTGTGGGAACAAGTATTCTCCTCCTAATAGTTGGTTTACCTGGTGTTTCGATTCTGCTTTTGGCCCTCGCGTCCACATGGATTTTGTCTAAAGGAGAGGCCCGTCTTGGACACGATTTACACCAGTATCTATTCATAATCTGTATCATACTCCAAGCACGAGATGTGATTTCATCTGACTACCCGCCAACATTACTCGGACCTTGGCTTATTGGGACTTTTCTGACTATGCTGACACTCCACAGACATCATAATCTCAGGTCGGGCGAGAATCTACTCGAATTCATAGTAATATCGGCGTGGATATCCTCGAGCACGTACCTCATATTAACCGAAATGGAATGGTGGATGCTGGGCACCGTACTTGTCATGACCCCACTAATCATTAGCCAATCTGGGTTTAGAGAATTTCATCGTAAACCCATTCTCATTACATCATGCATTTTGGGATTACAAGGCACTCGATTCCTCCTCTGGCTGGATGTAAGAAATGATTCTGTTGCAGAAATTATGCTTGCTCATTCAACCTGGATTACATTCTTCACAGGGATTCTGTTAGGAATGCTCGTCTACTCCCTTGTTGGAAATCTCATTCAAGATGATGCACACGAAGAGGAATAAATTAGGCCAGTAGATCTGCAACTTTCATCGGAGATAATTCAATACCATCTCCTAAATGGAGAGGTAGCCGCAAAAGACGACTTGAACTATTGACTGTGATTGGAAGATCATTCGGAGAGTAGCCAAGTTTCTGACCCATATCCGAAGCGTGTAATGGCACGTAGTGAATTACGGCTTGGATGCCGTTCTGATTGAGATGGACTCGTGCCTGGTCGGCCTCTTCCGGCGTAGGTAACAGAATCGCGAACATATGGGCATTGGGAGATGCACCCGGAGGCGAACGGAGGATGCGGAAAAGGCCCAACTGCTCTAATGGCGTTAGCGCTGCATCATAGGCGGACCAGATTTGATGACGGAGGTCTAGATTTTCCTGCATCGCCTCCAACTGAGCCAATAGGAACGCAGCCTGAAGCTCGCTAGGGTAGAAAGATGATCCTACCTCCTGCCAACTGTACTTATCCACAAAACCCTTGAAAAAAGCACTCCGATTGGTACCTCGCTCCCAAACAATTTCTGCCTGATTGACGAGCGAGGCATCGTTCACTATTAGGCATCCGCCAAGACCACAGTGGATATTTTTTGTCTCGTGAAAGGATATTGCTCCAAGGGGAGCAAAAGTCCCAAGAGGGCGACCCTCCCATGAGGAACCCAGTCCTTGTGCTGCATCCTCGATCACTACAATATCGTGTTCATCTGCGAAAGATAAAACGGCATGCATGTCAGGTGACGAACCTGCATAATGGACCGGTACAATTGCCCGAGTCCGGTCATTAACTCGAGACGCTGCATCCTCAAGATCGATTAACATCGTCTCAGGATTAATCTCACAAAACACAGGTTTTGCACCAACACGCATTATCGATGAGGCAGTAGTAACAAAGGTGAATGAGGGCATTAACACCTCATCTCCAGGACCCAATCCATTGAGCATGGCCGCCATCTCTAGGCCAGCAGTACAACTGTGAGTAAGTAGGACACGGGAGGCGGCAAGATGATTTTCCAACCAAGCTTGCACCCGCTTTGTGAACGGACCATTACCTGCAAAATGTCCGTTAGAGAACACCTCGTTGATGTAGGCATGCTCCTGCCCAGAGATAAAAGGGACATTGAAAGGAATCCGGTCCATGTCTATTGCAT
>PATC01000025.1 GCA_002712285.1 Methanobacteriota archaeon | reverse complement strand
GCGGTGGGCGGCATGCTGCCGAGATAGCTTAGCTGGTGGAGCGGCGGACTGTTAATCCGCAGGTCGTGGGTTCGAATCCCTCTCTCGGCGCCAATTTCAGCTTCGGCGATAACATGAATTTGAATCTGTAAACCAGTAATATTCTCGCAGTAGCACATTTTTGCCCCTACGGTGAAAAACAGCGCCTAAAGTATAGCACGCCGATGGCAAGTTATGTATGGAAGCACCCTGATGACCACCTTAATGTCGATAGTATTAGTTGGATTTATTTCCCCAACTGCTGGGATACTAATGATTGCCTCAAGCGTATTTGGAATGCTAGTGTTCTTGAGGGTTCAAAGTTTGAAGAATATCTCTGTTCACACCAAACACGTCCCGCGAGAAATTTGAATTTTAGAGATAACAGGTGAATTGATGATTTCAAAATACTCAACATTTCCAGTCATTGATTTGGATCCTCTACTTGTTGTAGAAGATAATTGCAATGCTCTTTTACAGGCGACCGAATGGACAATGATGATTGCTACATGGGTAAACAAAGGCGTATTCCGATAATCAACCCCATTGGGTCCATTCGCCATCCATTTCTACCCACCACTGTCCGTTCTGATCTTCCCAGTAACGGTACCCATCATCGCCTGTAGTAATCTGGTCTTCAGGTGGTGTGAAGTATTCCTCTTCAGCCGGAACCGGTTCTGGCTCAGGTTCGGGTGTGGCTTCAAGGGGCGTCCGCTTCGGTGGACTCTTCTTTGGTGGACCCTTTGACCTATTTTTCTTCGCATTATTTTTCTCTTCGAGAAGCGTCTCACGTCGATCGTTTAGATCATCCATCATGAGTTCGTAACGGTTAGTTGAAATTTGGTCATTCTTAGCTGCTCTTCGGATATCCTTCTTTGCCTGGTCTAGGTCTTCTATGGTCAGTGCCATCTGAACGGTCCGCTCCAGGCTACGAATGAATGCACCCTTACGTACTCGGAATGCCAATGTCGTGCCAATACCTACAATCGGCAATAGAGCGGCAAAAACTAACCCTACAGCGTCGAGATCTCCGGCTGCCAAGGCCTCAACAAATGTTCTCTCCTCCACTTGACTTTGGTTAGCAATTAGGTCTAGGTAATACTGTTCATCTACCGCCCCGCTACCTTGTTGAAGGGGTGATTCTCGACCATCGAGACAACCGTCCATGTCCAAATCTAGTTCTCCACGTTGGTCCTCCCATTGGCTTAGGCCTGTTGGACAGGAATCCAAATCATCTTCTAACCCGTCATTATCATCATCTGAGTCTTCAACATCGTCCTTACACCCATCTCCATCCCAATCTGCACTCAGAGTTGAAACCCAGTTTGATTCACCTTTCGGGCACATGTCTTTGATATCCACAACTCCATCGTTATCATCGTCTGGATCTTCTTCATTTGAGTCAAGACAACCATCGATATCATGATCATTTAGAGAACTGCTGTTGAATAATTCATTACTTTTCTGACATAAGTCGGATGTATCCATGATCCCATCATTGTCATCATCATCATCCTCTGTGTTATCCAGACATCCATCTTGGTCGAAATCTGTAAGTGATGTACTAGTCCAATCTGTAATCCCTTGAGGGCACATGTCATCGGAATCTAAGATGCTATCTCCATCATCATCCGTATCACAAGCGTCACCATCTCCATCTAAGTCGTAATCGGCTTGATTGTCTTGATCGACACCATTAGGGATTGTAGGGCAGTTATCTGCATAATCTCCCGTGGCATTATCTCCGTATCCATCATCATCTGTATCCATCCATTGTGTTGAGTCGAAGGGAAATACATCCGTTTGACCTGACCAACCATCACTGTCGTAGTCCGCACATCCGTAGACATCGATGTAGGATGTTCCAGCTTGTGTAGGACATCCATCTGGATTAATCCCATCTTGATTATCTCCGTATCCATCACTGTCAGAGTCCTGCCATTGTGAGGGAGTACCTGGTAGGTCGTCTTCAGAATCTGCCCAGCCATCTCCGTCTGCATCTATGCATCCAAGAAGCCCTAATGTTGAATTCCCGGGGGTGTTTACGCAATTGTCCCCATCAACACCCATTGGTTCATCTCCAAATCCATCTCCATCTGTATCGTTCCATTGAGATGAATCATTAGGAAAGGCGTCCTCTGAATCTGGCCAACCATCTCCATCGATGTCTGGGCAACCTAGATTGCCAATTATGGTCGAAGTCCCATATGTAGTAGGGCAGGCGTCAGGAGTTGTTCCTGAAGGATTGTCACCATATCCATCTTCATCTTGATCAGACCATTGAGTTCCATCAAAGGGATAATCATCGTCCTCGTTAGCCCATCCATCTCCATCAGTATCTACACATCCAAATCGTTCATTTTCATAGGATAGGCCGTAAGTGTAAGGACAGTCATCATAATGACTGCCAGATTGATCATTGTCTCCGTATCCATCTCCATCCATATCGCTCCATTGTTCAGGGTCTAGAGGTGAACCATCTCCGCTTTGATTTACGAAGAGGCCAGTGTTGGGGTCCATATCGTAGTAATGATTGTCACCATACCCGTCTTCATCTTGATCAGACCATTGAGTTGCATTGTTGGGGAATGCGTCAGCACCATCATTCAAGCTCCACCCGGTATCTGGATCCGACCAGCCATCTCCATCAGAATCTAAACATCCTTTCCGATCTAATGATGAGTTGCCAACTTGTTTACTGCATGCATCTTCAATATCATAAAATCCGTCATTGTCATCATCGAGATCCTCATCTACGTCACGACAACCATCATTATCGAAGTCTGTTGTATTGTTTGAAGTCCATTCTGATATCCCGAATCTGCAATTATCAGTATCGTCATAAATGCCGTCTAAGTCAGTGTCCTGGTGGATTTGAACAATTACAGAATATCGATTGGCAGTTGCGAAACCAGTATTCCCGACACTTCCTACACAAATGGTATTAGATACGCAAAGTCGGCTTGCTGCGGCGATATCTCCATTTTCAAATGTTGTCAGGGCATTCACAGGGCTTGAATCACCATTACTCGAAACAATTGGTAGTAGCCAGTTCCCGGTTCCATTTTGATCTACTGATGCAACGAACCCTGATTTTGTGAGGTTCGATTGGCTAAGTCCTGCAATCTGAACATTACAATTTGAATTCATCCAACATCCACTTGCTCCTAAGATGATATTTCCTTTCGCGTCTACATCGACACTATGAACGAATGAGTCAGCAGAATCTGTGGAACCCCAAAGCCCTTCCCAAAGGTATGCGGTGTGATTGAATATACCCCACCAAGCATCAGATGATCCTGAATTTATGATTGACTTGCTCCCTGCAGAGAATGTTTGGGAATAGTGGTTACCGCCAACAACGATACGATGCTCATCTATTTTGGCCATCGATTGAAGGTAATCCACAGCATTACCTCCAACTTGCTGGGCCCAAATTAAGTCCCCGTCTCCATCGAATTTACCAAGAAACCCATCTGAACCATTATCCAATGTCAAATCACCAATGTAAAAGTCGCAGGTGCCTGATTGTTCGCATGAACTACCGCCAACTATGACGCCTCCATCATCTGTTGCAACAATCCCCTTCTTCGATAGCCTATACACGCTGGCTTCGGGAGCATGGTCACTTTCTGAACTTCCCATTTGTTGAGTCCATTGGATTGTTCCTGTAGGAGAAATTTCCATTATTATCAAGTCGTCTGCACCGTTAGTTGTGTTCACGCCCGTTCCTGCCAAGTTTACTTGGCAACTATTTCCTGCATTAACACAGAAACTCGTTAATGCGAATAATTCACCGTTTGGTCCTTCGGCAAGGCTGTGTGTGGTGTCCCAACTTGCTCCACCCATCGTGATGGACCAAAGCCAAGTTCCATTTTGGTCAACTCTTGCAATAAATGCATCATCTCCCTCGTAAGCAGTGGATGTGATACCATCTTTACTGATTTCACAACTGCCAGGTTGGGCAGAGTTTCCCCAGCAATACCATCCTGAGATTAAATGGTCGCCGTTCGATAAATGAAGAATAGCATCGATGCGATCACCGCCTAACGAGCTGTTAATTATCTCTGTATTGGCAATTGTCCCATTACGATTTACATCCCCAAAAATAGCTGGTTGGTATCCTGTGTGGCTATTTGACCCGTTACTAGATTCGTAAGTGCATGTAGGTTGATTCCTAGCATAATATTCTGCTGGAAACATTCCGCATACTTGTCCTCCAAATGATAACTTTCCATCTGAATTGTATGATAGAGCTGTTACTGATGTATTGTAGCCCGATTGGATAATTGTGTTCGAGAAAGTGAAATTTTGAGTATTAACTCCATACGAAAGTAGTGGTTCTGGCAGGGTTTCAAGATGGCTTAGGTGATTATTTTGACTATCCACCATACTTGCAACGGGCGCCATGCAAAGGACTAGTACTATTGCTAAGGCCCTGCGCATTAATCTGAGTACATTATTCGACTAAATGAACGATTGGCCGTCTTCCAACCCTACGGGCTCTTTCAAACGTAATCATATTCTTTCGAGAATCAATGAATTCTGGCTTTGAACCATGTGTTTCATATTCTTGGTGCTTAATTCAGATACATGGTTGATGTTAGCCAAGGCCGTAGGTCTTTGACCAGTCTTGTGGCTACCTTCCTTGTATTTTCTACGGTAATGATGGGTTTTCTTATGGAAGAACCCACTCTTTTGGATGATCTCGAAGAAGCAGATTACTCGAGCCCATCGGGGGCTGGTTCAACGAATTCCTCTATTCAAAATTTGACATGGCTAAATGGGAGTCATGCTTACGATAATTTGTATGTCGGTTGTTCAAACACCACTGCATCATGTGGAGGGATATTGGCCGTTGGAGACCTAATTCTCACGGTGAATACACTAACTGTTGATGTGGGCGGATTCATTCTTGCTGTCGATTATAACCAATCCCAAGGAATGGGATCTGACACCACTCTTAGCAGTAGTTGGAGAGGTTCAGGTGCAGGAGGAGGTGGTCATTACGCGAATGGTGGCTCTGGTGGTGGTTCAAGTGGGAATGGTGGTTCCTCTTACGGAACAGGAAATGAAACCGGAGCAGGTGGTGGAGTTGTGCTCGATTCTAACGGAAATACTGTTTCTGCGGGCGGTGCCGGAGGCGGACGCATCATTATCTACGCTGATTCAATTAATATCTATGGTCTTGTAAGTGCTGAGGGTCATGAAGCAGAACAAGGGTATCGGTACAACAATGGATCGGGCCCAGGGGGCCCAGGAGCAGGAGGTGGTTCCGGTGGTTCAATCATAATGCGAGGTAATGAGATTACAATTGGCCCAGGTAGTGGATTTAATGGAAGCGTTCTCGCATCTGGCGGTGCTGGTGGCGATGGTGCAGATGGAGATTGTATCTCAGGGACTGTCTGTCTAATGATGTATAACGGCGGTAATGGCGGTGGCGGCGGTGCTGGTGGATACATTGACATTCGTGCGAATAGCGCATCTAATCTAACGATATCCAGCACGGCTACGATTTCTGCTTCAGCTGGTTCTGGTGGGAGCGGGGGTCTTCCATACGGAACTGGTTCTCCAGGGACTTCAGGGGCATCTGGTGGCGCTGGCAATTCAACCACGGGGACTTGGGCTGGTTGGTCAAGTGGAGGTAGTAGCGGCGGCGGTGGCGCACCTACTTCTGCTTCTACGCCCGATTCGTATGAGCCAAACGATACTCAAGCAACAGCGACCTGGGGCAATGCGACTACAAATTCCGCCGGAGTTAACTCAACTTCGTGGTCAGGCCTCACAATACATAACTCGACTGATGAGGATTGGTTTTGCTTTTGGATTAACCAGTCTGCACAGTTCTGGTTCAATGTCACCTTCGTTCATGCTAATGGTGATATCGACATGACGTTGTATGACAGTTCTGGTAACACGATTACAAGTTCGACAGGTGTCTCAAATTCTGAATCAGTATCAGATGTTGTGACAACTTCGGGATTCTATTGCGTCCGAGTCTACGGATACAGTTCTGCAGTGAATTACTACAATGCTACCCTGGAGGTAGAAAGCTATTCTATTCAGGCACAGAACGATGCTGGATCCGGTAGAGATGCGGGAAATACTCAGGCTACAGCGGTCACATTGAGTGGAGCGAACAACGTTACCTACAGTGGTTATCTGAATCATATTTCAGATCAAGATGACTACTATGCAGTTTACGTTCCTCTCAATGCAACAATCTCAGCATCTCTGCAACACAATACGGGTCTCGATTTCGATCTTTGGCTCCGTGACGCGAATGGAACGTTAATTGATTCCTCTTCATCCACGAATCTAGTCGAGAACGTAACGAGTACGGGAACATCGTATGCCGGCGGTTCAACATATTATTTGCATGTCGATGTCTGGTCATTTACTACCCCCAATACGGGCACCTACACTCTGTCATACTTCATTATTGGAGGATCTTCTCCATTACCTCCTGCTCCTGGTAATGTTTCGACCACTCTTGCAAACAACCTCACTTATGGTGAGCATGTTCTAACCAATCTGACGACTAATTCTTCTTACAGTTATGAATTCGATGTTATCACTTCAGAGTTAGTTAACGGGAGTTATACACTCTTCAACACCACTTCAACACCACTTAATATCACTCAATCGAATTTTACAATCTCCTCGACCAATCTCATTTATCCTGAGCGTGCAGGCGTCTTCTGCCTATACGGTGGTCTTTACGAGGTTACAGGTCAAACCACTTCTGGATATCGAGTAGTCAACGAGTCTCTCGATTGTATAGAGGTTAAGATGTTAGATTTCAATTTCACAAGTGATACAGATGGTGTCGCTCATTCTCAGAACCTTACGGTTGGGAATAGTTATTCTCTAAATTGGAGTTATATCGAAGGCAGTAATTATTCAACTATTGACTCAGGATATGCTAATTTTACTGCTACTGGTCCACATCAGAACGTGACTTTGAATTGGACTTCACCTATCTCTGGGGATCCGAATTGTATCGTCCTTTTCCTTGAGAATTCCACTGGAAGCATACTCGACAGCTATGTGGATTGTTACACTCCGATTTGGCCACGTGTCAATGTGACTTCGATGGCAGGGGATAGGAATGCAACTCTGAATGAGGTTCAGTTTAATTTCTCTAATCTCATTGTTGGGGACAGTTACGATTGGAACGCCTCGTTAGTTGAAATCTCGAACTTTTCGAATATTCTTGATTCCCATGGGCCAGTATCATTTACTGCTAATATGGCAAACATGACAGGGTTCAGTTGGAACTACACCACACCTTCCACCAGCGGTTATTACTGTGTTGTTGTTAACCTCGAAAATTCAACGCATGGTGTACTCGATATGGGTATGCTTTGCATGACAATTTACTTCGATGATGATTGGGATGGTGTCTGGAATGAGAATGATCTTTGTCCTAACACTTCGCCAAACGCTGCTGTAGATCTCAATGGTTGCGATGCGACACAGAGGGATACGGATGGCGACGGTTATGTCGATGCATCCGATGATTTCCCCTTTGATTCAACTCAGTGGTCTGATGGCGATGGCGATGGCTATGGAGACAATCCAACAGGTAACAATTCAGATGCCTTCCCAACCGATTCCACGCAATGGTCTGATCAGGATGGTGATGGCTGGGGTGACAATGCGACTGGTAACAATTCAGATGCTTTCCCAACAGATCCTAACGAGTGGGAGGATACCGATGCCGATGGAGTCGGAGATAATGGAGATTACATGCCTAATGATGCATCTCAATGGGCTGACACCGATGGTGACGGGTATGGAGACAATTCCTCTGGAACAAATGGTGATGCCTTCCCTAACGATGCTACCCAATGGTCTGACCAAGATGGTGATGGATATGGAGACAATGCAACAGGCAACGACCCAGACGAGTTCCCAACCGATGGCACGCAGTGGGAGGATGATGATGGAGACGGGCACGGCGATAATGCTAGTGGATTTGAGGGGGACCAGTTCCCTACAGACCCTACTCAGTGGTCAGATGGAGATGGCGACGGATATGGTGACAACGCTTCTGGAAACAATCCTGATGTTTTCCCGCAAGACAGTACCCAATGGGCAGATCGTGATGGAGATGGATATGGCGATAACAGTGGAGGTAACAATGGCGATGCCTTCCCTGATGACTCGACTCAGTGGAGTGATGGCGATGGCGACGGATATGGTGATAATCCGAATGGAAACGATCCAGACATTTTCCCGAATGATGGCACCCAATGGGCTGATGGTGATGGTGACGGCTATGGTGACAATGCAAATGGCAATGATGCTGATGCTTTCCCATCAGATTCATCGCAGTGGTCTGATCTTGATGGCGACGGATATGGTGACAACCCCACAGGTACTAATCCCGACGATTGCCCCAACACTCCCTCAAATGCTCGTCCTGTGAATTCTAATGGATGCCATGAATCTGAGCTCGATACTGACGAGGATGGCGTGACGGACGACGTTGACATTTGTCCACAAACACCCTCTGCAGAGGTTGCAGATGATACTGGCTGTTCACCCTCCCAGAGGGATACGGATAGCGATGGCATAAAGGATAACCTCGATCAATGCCCTGAAACACCTGCGAATGATCTTGCGGATCAAGATGGATGTGGACAGAGCCAGATTGATGATGATGGAGACGGCGTCATGAACGACGCTGATAACTGCCCCTTGACTGATGCAGGTCTTATTGTGGATTCCTTTGGTTGCGCTTCGAATCAATTGGATGCCGATGGTGATGGTGTTACAGACGACCTCGATCAATGCGCTGCCACAAGTATCTCTGCCGTTGTAGACGAAGATGGTTGCTCTGACTCGCAGAAGGATACTGATGGCGATGGGTTGACTGATGACAAGGACCTCTGTCCGGGCAGTGACTCGTCTGAGACGGTTGACATCAACGGATGCTCTGATTCTCAGAAGGACTCCGATATGGATTCAGTAAATGATGCTGATGACAACTGTCCTGGGACGCCTGGAATTGAGGTTTCAGATGCTTTTGGTTGTTCACCTTCGCAGAAAGATACCGATGACGATGGTGTGAACAACGCTCTCGACACATGTCCTCAAACACTCGATGGAGCGCCAGTGAATTCCGCAGGTTGTGCAAACTATGAACGAGATACAGATGGCGACGGAGTTAACGATGACAAGGACGTTTGTCCTTCTACCCTGATATCTGAATCAGCAGATTTGCTTGGTTGTGGTCCCTCTCAGAAGGATACCGATGGAGATGGGGTCAAAGATTCCACGGACAATTGTCCGGGGACTCAATCTACTGCGGAGGTAGATGATGCGGGATGTTCCATTACACAACGTGATTCTGATGGGGATGGTGTAAATGATAGCGACGACGCCTTCCCTAATGATCCAGATGAATCCTCGGATCGTGATGGTGATGGCGTTGGAGATTTGATGGATGCCTATCCAGACAACCCTGAAGCTAGCATTGAAGGAGAACTTGATTCACCGATGGGTCTCATCATTATCCTTCTCTTTGTAACTGTCCTTGTCCTAGGTGGAGGAGGTGTCCTCCTCATCCGTTTCGGTGGGAATGACGCTGCCGTTGCTTCTGGTTTGGTCATGGATGGCAATGTCCAGCAGGTACAAGACATTGAAACAGATTTTTCCACTGATCAAACTGCTCAGGCTGAGCAGTTCGTAGATGAGAATGGAAACCATTGGACTAGGAACCCAGATGGCTCAATGCTATGGTGGAATGGCACTGAATGGCAACAAGTTGAGTGATTGATTTCACTCATTTTCATTTTGTCTAGAATCTAAGTTGCTGAACTTGCGAATAAGATGTTCAATACTGAGTTCAGGAATCTGTTTTTGCTGTATGTGAGCCAGAATGCTCCAGAGTGCCATATGTACGATTGTCATTAGGAATGCAACTTCTAGACCATTATCAGGAAGGTATGGTTCTATGACGCCCAGTAGGGCAAAGTGAAGCATGTAGATTGTTAGGGATAGACGCCCGGATGGAGCAAGCACTGAATTTACCCATTTTGGAGAATTAATGCAACGAAATAAATCCCAAATGAACACACTCATGGAACAAGATACGAGCACAAACCATGGATTCGCCGGGAAGAAAGTCAGTACGCCTTCTCCCATCGTTACAGCCCAAGAAACTTCAGTCATTACAGATATAATGGCAGTAATACTGAGCGATCCAAATGCAATCAAACCAGTATTTCGAAGCTGTTTTTGTTTTGCAGTTCCTTCTAACGGTTTTTCATCGAGAATACTTCCTATTATGAAGTAGGTTACCCATGGAAGCAATGGATAGGTGCCACTTATTCCCGCTTTGACGAACCAATCCAGAATTGACTTGACATGAATCATATCAGTCCATGTAGGTCCTGGTTGCAGATTGGTCCATGTCGTGTAAATCAACCATGCAAAAATTGCAACAAAGATAGCTCGTAATGTCCGTGATATTCGTGGATCGATACCCATTCGAATCGACATAGCATCTCGGACGTAGTATAGTGGGAAAATAAGAGTGCAAATTCCTAGAAGTGTCAGAATCCCTGGTGATGAGATATCGAATCGTTGCGGGAGTAGTAGACCGAGAAGAAATTGAAGTCCAATCAGAAAACCACCTCGGGTTAAGGACCAACGTAGCACTGATTCACCCATGGCTCTACGGCGGTCTAATCCACGTTGAAGTGCCCATCCAGAGATTAGGACAAACATTGGTGCAGCCATTCCACCGATAGAGGCTGAAATAAGCGCAATGGGGTGATCAATGCTTACGGGTGCTGGCATGAGAGCAGCGGTATGAACTTGGACCATGCAAAGAATTGCAAGTCCTCGCATGGCGTCAACATGAACAAAGCGATTTGACATATGTTCACCGAATCCATGTATCTATTCGTGATTCTGGATTCTTTTCCTTACCGAGAATTAGAGCATTCTGAACTCTGTCAACCAGATCCTTTGAGAGATTACCACGGTGATGAATTGTAACCCATGTCTGCCCCTTTGTCATTGATTCACCGATGTCGACTTCGAGAAGGATGCCTACGGCATGATCGATTGTATCAGTCACCTCTTTGCGGCCGGCTCCAAGATCTAGAGCAACTAATGCGAGTTCAAGTGCATCAATGTCCGAAATGTACCCATCTGATTCACATTGGATTTCGGTTTCATTTAGTTCGGGGTCGAGAAGACCTAGTGAACGATATAGCCTATGTTCAGATTCAAAAATAGAAGAATCCACACCTTGGGCAATAGCCATCTCGATGAATCGTTTGAGTGCCCTACCGTCGTGTAATGCATCGAGAATTGCGATGCTGCCGGTTTCAAAATCATCTACGATTCCAGCCATTTCAAGCAAAGCCCCTCCTTGAGCGCACACAAGTTCTTCCAGATCTGAAGGTCCATTGCCCCGGAGCGTCTCGATGGATTCAACGATTTCAATTGCATTTCCAATCGCTGAACCAAGGGGGCGATCCATTGTGGTTAGTATTGCTCTCGTACGGATGTCACAGTGAGTTGCTGCGGAGACCATCGCCTTAGCGAGGCTCACCGCATCTTCTCGTTCTGTCATGAATGCTGCTCGTCCATACTTGACGTCTAACACTAGGGCCGAGAGTGTTTCAGCCGCTTTCTTCGAAACTATGCTACTGGTGATTAGGGGTAAACTAGCAACTGTTCCAGTTACATCACGGAGTGCATACATTCGTCGATCTGCAGGTACAAGATCTTCGGTCTGTCCTACCATCGCGACACCAATTTTCGCTATTTGTTCCTGAATCCTATGTGTTGGGAGTTGAATATTGAAACCCGGAATACTCTCCAGTTTGTCGAGTGTTCCTCCTGTGTGCCCTAAGCCCCTTCCAGAGATCATTGGAACTTTGAGTCCACAGGTGGCAAGGGCAGGTGCTAAGGGAATCGAGACCTTGTCACCGACACCTCCAGTGCTGTGTTTGTCAACGACAAGATGTTTCCATTCTTTTGGCCAAGTTAGGACCTCACCACTTAGCATCATTTTTGAAGTCAAACGGCCTGTATTCTCGGGGTCAAGTCCATGTTTGAAAATTGATTGTAAAACCTTGACAACGTCTTCATCAGACCAACGTTCTCCATCTTGAGATACCACACCTTGAATCAGGTCGTCGATGTCACTCTCATTTACCATGCCTTGCTGGATATTCCGAGCAATCTCGGCACTCCGCATAGTGAGGTCACTCACCGTGTTCTTCCGCATGTTTCTGTTGTAGTTGTTCTACGGTCCAACCAGATGCAAGATATGATTGCACTTCCTCATCAGTCCATCCAGGGAAGTTGTAGGCATCTAATTGTGGAGCGCCGAACACACCGTCATCCTTCCCGCTCTTAGCTTCTCGAGCCGTACTTCCCTCTGAACTCACACTGGTTCCCGCTAGTATGATCCTCTGTTTCGTTTGATTCTCGCCCGGTGCATCTCCTTCGGCATTAGGCGAGTCAAAGACGTAGCCTGCATCATCTACGAGGACCTCATCCACGAAGCCATCATCTTGCTTCAACAACATTAGAGCAACAGCCAATCCAAGGGCGATACCAGAGATGATTACGAGGGCAAGAAGTGCTTTCGCAGCATTCGATTCTAAAGGGTCCTCGCGAAGGCCGAAGGAGCCACCTGGTTCATCGTCTTCATCTTCATTTGTTTCACTTGGCGTTGTATCGTCTACTGTAGCAGTTGCTTCACTACAACCGAATTCGATGTTATCATCGTAGCCATCTCCATCTGCATCAGCGAGATTCATTGCAGCGGTGTTTGTAATACCCCGTTGTGCTGCGAACGCTAACTCATCAGGATCGTCGATACAGTCACCATCTGTATCCTTTGAGAATGGATCACTGTCATGATTAGATTCCTGTAGGTTTGATAGTCCATCGCCATCCCAGTCTTGAGATTGTTCTGCGAGTGGGCTGCCGTCGACTATCGTGCTCGTACGATTCAAGCCCCACTTCATTTCGTAGCTGTCAATCATTCCGTCACCATCTGTATCAGTAATGCCATCCAAGCGATTCCAGTCCTCCTCAAATGAGGCGAGGTAAGCACCTGCAATTGTCGCTTCATTGATGACAATCCCCATCTCACGATTTCTCAGAGCACTGTTGCTTCCCCAATTTATGCTACTAACCAATACACTCTCACCATCAATAATCATGCCTTTATTGTGTAGTTTGGTCACATCACCTCCCTGTGACATTAGAATTGCAGTTGCATCTGCTCCCAATGTACGATTCCAGTCGTTATTGACCAGACTTAGCATGTCACGGTCGTCAAAAGGATCGTCAGTGTAGTAGCCGTTCAGTAGAAGGCGTATTGTGACGTTTCGTTCTAGGGTTGCTCGTTCTAGAGCAGCGATTAGAGGGTTGTCACCGTATCCCCAGCCCCAACCGTCTTGGAAGTACTGAAGTGAGAGGTCAATTGAATTATCAGCGGAATCAATCAGATCGACCAGTCCTCCAATACAATCATCGGGACAGGTCAACAGTTTGCCATCAATTGCTCCTGTATGTGTTATTTCTGCTCCAGTTGGCGAAGGAGTTGCCTCGAGAAGACGATCTATTGGAGTCGTCCATCCAGCAGGCGTTCCATGGCTGTAATCCATCGGGTCAAATGCTTCGATATGGAGATGAGATGTATTTTCGTCCCAGATCATCCTTGAAAGGACCAACTGCGCGATATCCTCTGAATCAATGAAAATAGACCAATCTCGATTTCCTGAGTCCCCATCTAAGGGAAGACTGCTTGACTTCCAGTTGCCACTTGAAATCCAGACAGAGGATGCATCTCGGACTGCTGCCTTGGAATGGATGTACTTGTATGGGGATTCTGGCGAAGTAGATGATGTTGGCTCAACCATCCAGAGTACGGTCGCGCCAGCGGCATGCAAATCACTTGCTATACCGCGACTTACCGCCATGTTGTCATACGAACTGTAAATATCCCCTTCAAGTAAAACTGTCACCTCCACACCTCGATCGAGTGCGTTTCTGAGTGCGCGTGAAAGTTCGTAACTTGTGAATTCATACAGGTGAACATGAATTTCTGATTCTGCCGCGTTAATCCATTCGACTAAATCACCGAGTGCGTGTCCAGGTGAGATGGATGTAGTAACTGTTCCAGTAGTGGAGAATATCCCCCCATCACAGAATAGGGAAGCCCCCATTCGAAGCCACCTAACCTCCCAATCTGCAGCTGAATCCGTATCAGGGATTGCATCTGGAGTAGATGCGCAACCATCGCCTCGCATCATGATTAAGCCCACTGGATCTGAACTTGATGGTGGCGTAATTGATGGCCCAGTCCATCCTTCGATGTTGGGGTCTCCGTCACCATAGACTATCGTGTCAACCACGACGCCTGTTGGTGAAACAAGTTGGAATCCGCCACCAGAATCAGGGAGCCAAGGCATATTGTACATCACATCGTTTCCACCATAGGCTTCCAAAGCTGCGTCTTCAAGGAGGTGAACTGGATCTCCGGTGATGATTGCGCTTTCACCAGGGCCAAGAATCAACCCACGGAAGGTGTCGTTCCATGCGGGTGCATCTTCACGATGGCGGGAGATCATCCATCCTGACATGTCAAGTGTCTGTGTACCAATATTGCGAATCTCAAACCAATCATGATCACGCTGATCATTAACCTCGCCTACCATTATTCGGCTGAAGATAACACTCGATGTTCCGTCCCAATCATCGGGTACCGGGTTAGCCATTCCGGGAGATGGCATTAGGGTCGGCCCCCATCCAAATCGAGGCTCTATTGAGATGCAGCTCTGACTATTGAGCCAATATACTGTCGAGATCATTGTCCCGTCAGGATTCATGAGGCGAATAGTATCTCCAAAGTTGTCCATGAATGCCTCTTCAGGCCTCAGAACAACATGTTCGCCGGGCGCGATATTCATACTTGTACCGTTCCAAATCTGATTGAGTGTAGCGAGCATACCAGTTCCATCTTCATCGAGAATATGCCATCGGCTCAAATCAATGGTCTGTGTTCCATTATTCCTCAACTCAATCCATTCGCCAAGTATTCCAATCGAATCGGAACCAGAGGTGCCGCATTGTACCATGATTTCAGTGATCACAAGATCGTTAGATCCAACATATGGATTATCGAAGGGAGGCGTAGCGGTACCGGGAGTAGGGCTAGAAGCGTATATCCATGACGAACTCGAAGAAAGATTAGCTACCATAGCAGCACCTGGTAATGTACTCGAGTAGACGATAGAGTCTATCGGGTTACCCAAGGCATCATGGAGGCTGATTGAGCCTGCTGTATTGGAGAGCCAAAACGTACTCGGATCCGTTGGCCGTATAACCACTCTTTCTCCAGAATCTAGGTTCATGTCGCTTGTTGTCTGTTCGTTAAGAGCGAGTGTTGAACCACTAATAATCGACCATCCAGAAAGATCTACTTCCGAAGTTCCATTATTCCAGAGTTCGATAAACTCCCCATTACCTGCCAATGCAGCTGCTGAGTCGTTACCGAAAGGGTTGGGTAGGATTTCAGTAATTTGGATGTCAAAACTTCCCTGGCTATTGCCTGATGTTTGATCTGGATTTGCTGCAGCTGGTGTCTCCTGACTTGACAATGTCCACCCGTTTACTGGATCTCCTGCAATTGGTGTCATGGAGCGACCTGCTGGGATGTTGGTTGCCCAGGTCACTGTCTGGACCACCTTTCCGGACAAGTCAATGAGAGAGATAGTGTCCCCTAATGTCCGAATTATTTCGACTCCTGTGCCATTCAACTGAATTACGCCATATTCTCCTGGTCCTAGTCCATGGGGGCTGACAATGGTGCACGAACAATCTACAAGCGCATCGGTTAGATCGATGGAACCGCCGGTCCCGGTTTTGATCATGTGGCCTGTAAGTCCTACGCCAGTCGTTTCTTCCGAATGAACTCGAAGCTCAATCCATTCTCCATCAGGATAGGGTGCATCGTTGACGGTTCCATTCACCAAAATTTCGTTGATTGTCAAAGAGCTCGTTCCGTTGACAGATGTTGCATCTGTTTCTCCTGGTGTTGGGAAAAGAGCATCAGTCCAAGTTAGCCCATCTATACTTCGTATTTTGGAGTGTCCGGCTCTGACTGATGGATATGTGAGTTCGTCCGTGATTGATCCATTAGGGGCGAATACTGCCAACTGGTCGCCTCCATTGTTCAAAACACCATAGTCCGAAGTACTATTGATTGCAACGACTTTACGGCTGCCGGGTTGGATGTGAGTGCTGGTAGGGTCTAACGTGTCGAATCCAATCAAATGTGATTCGTTTAGGCTGATGTTGTTAGAACTACTATCCATGATGTAGTAGCCTGCGAGATCAACTGTGGATGTTCCAATATTCTCAAGTTCAAGCCATTCCCCACCTGGCCAAGATGCGTTATCAGCTGAGAAGAATGGGTCAGCAAGAATCTCTCGCACACGGATTCCGGTGTCATGGTAAATTGGACCACTACTGCCTCCTCCATTCGTTGCACCTGGGGTCATACTTACAGATTCAACCCAGTCAGCATTCGGGTTTGATGAATCCTCTATTAGAGTGGATCCTTCAGTAGGCCGGTTAGTCCAAGTTACAGAATGCACGAGTGTGCCACTCGGTGTTTGTAGTTCGACGACTCCATTTGTATTCTTCAGGCACATTCCGCATGCTCCTCCGTCTCCATTTCTTCCAAGAATGATGTAATCTCCTGCCGCTACTGTGAATCCGTTCGCTCCACCGGGGTAGATGATGTTGGTAGTAGTCATTGGGAGTGCTCTCTGGTAGTGATCATGTAGAGTCCATGAGGCGAGGTCGACAGAACTAGTTCCCGCATTGTGAATCTCAACCCATTCTCCTGTAGTCCAATCGCTTGGACCTACAGCATCTGTCTCTGATCCAAAGGCGTTTACAAGAACTTCAGAGATACATACATCTCCTACGCATGCCGAACTTCTTGCTTGAGTATCGGATTCCTTGGAGATGTTGGATAGAGGGTTTAGCCCGAGGCCATAGCCGGTCGTAGTCGACGCGACAAAGAGTGCCGTCAGGAGAATTGCAGCGAGACGTGATGCACGGTGTGTGGTCATCATGTTAACGAGACCCCTGTCGGGTCTTTAGGCTGATGCAAGGTTTTTGTTTTCAAATAAAGCCGAAACCATCGAACTGCTGGCCAAATGTGTAAATCATGATTGGAACAAGAATAATCCCCATGCCGTGTGAACGGCGGATACCAATTCTTGGCGGCATTAGCCCCATGAGAGTCCCTATGACAAGCACTCCTAGCCCTATGAAACCGGTGCTAAACCATACAAGTCCACTGACAAAGAGAATCACCGATAGGACCATTGTTCGC
Organism: Methanobacteriota archaeon; assembly: GCA_002712285.1. Classification (GTDB taxonomy): domain Archaea; phylum Thermoplasmatota; class Poseidoniia; order Poseidoniales; family Thalassarchaeaceae; genus MGIIb-N2. Next base: position 2,125 of record PATC01000025.1, on the reverse strand, counting down.
AATGGGATGAGTTCGTGCAGTTTGAGCATCCCTTTTGCAAGTTTGATCATAACGGGTACTGAGAATAAGCCCGCAAAGATTGTGATAGCCACAAGTCGGACAAAGTCTGATGGTGGCTCAAGAGTGCCCCAGATGTCAATCGGGTAAATCATGTTGAGAGCGAGTGCAGCACCTGAACGTGGCCTTCCAACCATATACAGGAAACCGAGTACCATCACAGTAACTGCAGTATTAACTGAAGATAGTACGGCGATTACCTCCAAATCTTGCTTAGACACTTCTTCAATCTCATCAAAGTCTTCTGGTGTCTCTTGAGCTAGTGCAATCAATGCCTCAAAATCAGTCATCTCTTCGTCGTCCTTGGTCACTGACACCTCTACTTCTTCCTCTTCCAACTCTGCGTCTCGTACTTTTGACTCAAAGGCCTCATCCTCATTCATTGGCTCCCCTACCTCTTCCATAAACAGACGACGACGCTCGGCGAGCATTTCCTCGGGTGACATGTCACGTGATGAAGGCGAATACTCGAAATCAGCAGGGACGAAGTTAGGATCACGTAGGCGGCCTGTGATATTTCGAATAGACATCACCACGACGGTTGCTTGTGCAGCAGTCATTCCAGGGAGAATTGCCATGACGGAAGATACGACTGCAGAAAGGAACGTAGGTACTGCAAGCGGTTTCATTGCGGGCAGTTCCCAATTAGGTTCTTGTTTCGGCATTTCAGAGGTTGTAACATAAATATCAATCAAATTGGCGATGCCGAATAGGCCTGCAAGGCTCGGCATCAGTAGTGTAGCAGACGGCATACCTACTGGGGATCGGGCAGGGAGTTCAAACACAGCCCATCCATACATTCCTGCAAGTATGAAGAAAGCCGTAGCAACTAGAATACCCGCTTTTCTAGAGGAACTCCCGAACCGAAGGTCGATTGCATTCCATTCACGTTCGTATCTGAAGGCGAAAATTGGGATTGACACTCTAATCGGCTTGGGTAGTGGTATGAGCATCCAAGAAGTAATCTTCTGTAGAAAGGTAGGCCAAGGGAGGCGAGTAGTTTCTGTCATCAATAGGAAACTCGAGATGCTAAGTAACAGCCATGGAAGAATATCCCGGCTACCTTCAAACCAGTTTAGACCTGGGTTATCACCGAAGATCAGTCTGGCGACGATAAGCAGAGGGATTGCCATAATCATGCCCATCTGAGACCCTCGCGCAGAGTATGCAACACCTTGAGCAGCTTGACCAGTGACTAACATCCGATGGCCAGGTAACAGGGCTAGAGCCATGTTGTCATCAGGTGCACCCACCAATGCGCTAGGAATGTAGTTTAGGAAGGTGTGCACTGTGCCACAGGAAACAATCATTCCTGCGACGAGATCGAGAGGGAGTCCTAGACCTACGGCAATTGGCGTAAGTGAAACTGCAATCAGAGCTACGTTATTGACGTGAAACCCAGGGATTAAGCCTGTGAATGTACCGAGAATAGCTCCTGCACCAAAGGCTACGAACAGCCAGAATAGGTCTGCAAAGTAGGTCTCGAGCATATGGCTCACCTATGCCCAAGTCTGTTGATGCCCGCGAACGTCTAAGCATATCCAAGCACTACTGGTGCCACCCATGTCATTCTCAAGAATAAGGCGCCCGCGCCAGTTCAATTGTCCCAGATCTTCTACTTGACTTGCTTCCGTTCCATCGCCAATCAAGCAGATACTCAAATCAGTTCCATCTTGTTGGAGGATTTGTGTCGTACCGTTGTCTTGTGTCTTGACTAAACCTCGAATTTCTACAATCTTGTTTTCTTCCCAGCGCCAATCAGAATAGGTTTCACCCCAAGTCAGCATTGTATATCCGGGGGTAGGTCCTGTTAGGTTGATTTCAGAGATACGAAGGACGACACGAGCATCTTCAACATCCCAAACTACGGTGCCAATCATTCGAACTGCTTGACCAGATTCCATGCATTCTGATCTTTCTCCTGAGAGTTCTATTCGAAGCTTAATCATCCCTCCAGTCCATTCAGGTGCGTCTTGCACATACCCCTTGAGGTAATCAGGGCAGATAGGGTTCGAAATCCATCCTTCAACTGTGTGGGATGAGTTTGCGTAGAGGAATGGGTCCATGG
>PATC01000024.1 GCA_002712285.1 Methanobacteriota archaeon | reverse complement strand
TGCAAAACAGGAGGACTATTCACTCCCTCACATACAATCCAAGCCCCATTTGCTACTTCTATTCCCTCTTGACCACGAATCAGGGTCCAAATCAGTAAGCCAAGAATCGGTGCTACATACCAAACCCTCTTTTGGAGTGCTTCTGAATACAAGGATTGGAATCGATTCACCTTGTAGTAAATGGGAAATGAAAGGTATAACATGACTGATGTAATGATTGCAAACATGTAAACATCGTATTTCATCCACCACAAGTAATCCCATAACCACTCAAATTTTGGCCCATTCGGGAAAAAGTCCCAAAAAAGGACTGTAGCCTTTAGCGCCTCAACCATCAACAAAACAGCCATAAATCGATTTTCGAGACCTCTTGGATTTGCTCTTATAATTAGAAAACTAATCCCACACATCCAGATGAGGACAATTCCTGAAAAAATAGAAATTATTTGCCTGTAACCATAGAGGCTATCTGCATCAAAAACACTGACATAGTGGGCTATAATATCTTCAATCACTATGCGTCACCATATTTTTTCCATTCGGCCCCATCCCACCACTGAATGGAGCCATCGCTCATCTTTCTCCAAGTGTAACCCGAATCATCTGTCCACTGGTTTTCAACGAACAATTCATTCGAATCTAGGACAATAATTGTTTGATCAGACAAAGGCAACGGTGAGGCCTCCCCCTCTATGCCTAAACTTGCATCATAGGATTCCTCGATATACTTGATACGTTCATCATCTATTTCGTAAGATTGAGCAAGCATAACGAGTAAGCGTCGTTCCTCATCTGTGATTATGCGGTCTTGCATCGAGGTGATGTATGCGTCCAGATATTTGTTCTCGTTATCTGAATACTCTGATGGGATTAGTTGTCCAGAAATACCATCGATTACCCCGATAATAGGTTTCCTCAGAACTAACAGACCTATTCCGATAAAGACTCCACCAGCCATACCAAAGCCTAGCACATTCTCCATAGCTTCGCTTCCTGTGATGAACATCAATGCACCAATTCCAGTAAATACAGCAGTTGAGAATGTCTTACGCAACGTTTTGTCAATTCCAAATACTGTGTCTTTCAATGATGCATGTACGAACATTAGAGCTTCAAAACCCATACCAAGAGGAACAAATAGCAATCCTAGTGTCCATATGTAATATTTCAATCTGGTAATTGAAGTAGGGTTTTCGCCCCACTGCCACATGCTTGCGTCTACAAATCCAGCAGGGCCTCCATTGAGAATAGGAATAATCAGTATAACTACAGAGAAGTAAATCATATTCATGCATACCTTTCCAAGGAAACCGATGTACAATGATCTCGATGTCAAACCGGTCTTGAAATCAGGATTTTCGCCATCTAGGTTTTCCTTCATAGATGTTCGATAAAGAAGCAGTGCACCAATAGACACTAGTGGAGATAGTAATGCTATGCCCCAAAGTCCAACAGGCTCTTGAGAAATATGGATGTTAAGATAAGCTGGACATGTCCCTATTGCTGCGAGAGCCGCCTCGCCAGTGGATGGGATGCCTCCAAACCATTCTTGCAAATATGGAGTTGCCCCTGCCTCAGTACATATTAGCCAAGCAGACTGTCTGAGGTCGAATAATGGATGCATGCTTACTACGAACCACAAAATCGTTCCAATTATCGGGGCAATGTACCATACATGCTTCTGGATTTTTTCATTGTACATGAATGATAAACTCTCGATTTTGTAATATACAGGGATGCACAAATACAGCAACAATGTTGTCAAATGTGCCATAAAGAAAAGATCGATTTTGATGAACAACAAATAGTTCCAAAGCCATTCCCAATGGCTTTCGTATGGTATAGCATCCGTTAGTATGAAAGTTGCTTTTATCCCTTCAAACACCAAAAGAACAGCCATGAAACGGTTTTCTAATGCCTTTGAATTCGCTCGTAAAACAAGATATGCTAGACCTACCATCCACAAAAATACAAGACCTGAGGTCCAAGATATTAGGAGTCTGAATCCAAACATGCTTTCTGGTTGAAAGCCTCTGGAATAGTACTCGAAAAACGAGGACATGAAGAATCCGAAGAGTTAATTCATTATAATGAAATCCTAATTATGACAGAATCTCCAACAAGCGATCTTTCTCTATGGCTTTTCGAATACAACGCGCGACACGTTGTCCTGTACTAATTCCTGGTTCGTTGATGTTTGAATACGGCGAACCACCAACTGCAACGTTGCTTCCTGCAACAATTCGTGCGCTAACTTCGAAAACTCTGAATTCTAACTTATCCGTCACGATAGTCTCAAGGCAGAATGGGCCAATCATTCCCTGCTCTGCACCTTCTAATTCCATACTAGCTGCAACTGCCCCTTCGCCCATACGGAATGCTTCTGGGAGCAGTGACTCACGAAGAACAGCAGGAGTATTTCCAGTCACGACAAAAGATGGTTCAAGATTCATGTCTCGAAGATCACGTAAGCTCCCAAGTTTGTAGAACTCGTCAACATTCGCTTCATCACGTCGATCAATACTCATAAGCTCAAGTCGACCAATATTCTGGCCCTTATTGGAACCCATACCCTCAACCTGATAGCCATCGTCTGGAAGTGGGTCGAAGAAGAACTGGAAGTAGTAACGAGTGCCGAGAACATACTCCTGAATTGTGAATTCTTCTTCAAGATCGACGTTACGACGAAAATCACGGAAATCACGAGCAATAAAGTAGCCGCGGCCACCCTTCGCCCCAGCGTACTTCACGATAACTGGACCATCGATATCCTTGGGATCTTCAATCACACGAGGCATTGTACATCCTCCAGACTCTAACCACTGACGCTGTCGTTCTCGGCTACCTTCCCATTCGAGGATATTTCGATTTCCAAAGGTTGGAACTGAGAGAATCTGAAAATTCTTGGGACCTAAGTATTCTACAAGGGACCCGTGAGGAATGATGATTACATTGCGTTCACGCAAATACTCAGCATAATCCATCATCTGCTTGTAATCGTCAAGCACAAGCCACTCATCTGGCTCCGCTCCAGGGAAAGCACTGTACATTTTTCGGCGCTTCTCTCCAACACAAATACCCAAGGTTCTGAATCCCTCTTGACGAGCACCATGAAGTATCTGCAGAGATGAATGGGAGGCGACCACACCGATGGTAATCTGGGAGACATCGTATGCTGAGAGCCACTCGGCAACGTGAAGGGCGTCTCCTGCCATTAGGGACGCCACCGGTGAGTGGTTATTGACGCTTACCCACACATTTCAATTCTATGAGAAGACCACAGAAATCCATTACATACCGGGCACCAGATGTCAAGGTATGAGCGAAGGGCCACAACGGAGTCTGAGTTACGGGGAATACCTCAGTTTGAACGAGTTGCTTTCCTTGCAGAGAGATGGAAACGTCACTGCCGATGAGATGCACTTCATCGTGGTACACCAAACTTTTGAGCTCTGGTTCAAGCAAGTAATCCGTGAACTCGCTGAGTCTCGAGATACTCTCGATACAGATTCTGTCGCTGAAGAGACAATACCAGTTGTAGTCCACCGTCTCGGACGTGTAACCGAGATTTTCCGACTGATGGCTCAACAATGGTCTGTAATGGAGACTCTCAGCCCTCAGGATTTTCTCGCCTTCCGCGATGGTTTAGGATCAGCCTCAGGTTTTGAATCCGCTCAAATGAGGGAACTTGAGATTCTGATTGGACTCGAAGAGAATCATCGAAGTGGAGGCATGGACCCACTCAAACGCTTCATACAGATGGCTGAAACATCAGAACAGGCTAGAGTAGATTTAGAACGACTACAGGCAAGGTTGAATGAAATCTCCCTATGGAGTACTGCACGCAACTGGCTAGGTCGCACACCTATCGATGGTTCAACTCCCGATTCAGAAAATGATGAGGTTGTGGTCCGAAACTACGTCGAAGCGCATATCGCTGCTCTCGAACAACATGGTTCAGAGATGGCTGAGCGCATGTCTAATTGGGGCATGGGAGATTCTGATGCAATGAAAGCAAGATTCGCGGCTGTTGCAAAGGGAGCACGAGACTTTCTGATGCCCAATGGTGAAGTCGATCGACCTCGTGCGGGGCTCCTATTCATCGAGTCCAATCGAGATTTACCCCTTCTTTCTTGGCCACGTACCCTCATAGATCGGATGATTGAATTGGAAGAATCCATGGTAAAATGGCGCCATAGTCACGCCCGTATGGTAGAACGAATAATTGGGAGGAGAATTGGCACAGGAGGTTCATCCGGCGTGGATTATCTCGATGCGACTACGAAATATCGTGTGTTCACTGATCTCTGGTCAGTTCGAACTATCCTAGTTAAGTCCGAACTACGCCCTCCAATTAGCGACCCCGGATTCTATGGATTTGCACAAGATTAGAGCGATTGTAGATTCTGATTTAGACCCGTGATATTCATTGTGGGTGACCCGATGCCACTCCATGGGAACGCCTGTAATCTGTGCTGTCGCCCGCACTCCTATCGGGAGATTTCGTGGTCTGTTCGCCCAGATGTCTGCTGTTGATCTAGGAATTGTGGCAGTTCGTTCAGTCCTAGAACGGTTGAGCATTGATCCGATGGATAATGTCATCGATGACGTGATCATGGGACAAGTCATCCAAGCGGGTGCAGGTCAGAATCCAGCACGACAAGTTGCCCTTGGTGCTGGCTTACCATTCTCAACACCCTGTGCAACTATCAACAAGGTCTGTGGATCGAGCCTAAAGGCGGTAATGATTGCAGCAACGGCAATTCGTGCAGGAGAACATCGTGCTGTAATTGCCGGCGGGATGGAAAGCATGACTAATGCCCCTCATTTGGTAAGGGATCACCACAAAGGATCAGAAATTGACCCAGATTCACTGGTTCATTCGATGGTTTACGACGGGCTTTGGGATGTTTACAATGACATACATATGGGCAATACTGGCGAATTGATTGCCGAAGAATGTAATATCTCAAGAATCGAAATGGATACCTTTGCAGCTCGCTCACAAAAATTAGCTGCTAAGGCCAGAGATGAGGGGTGGTTCGATTGGGAAATCGTAGCTGTTGATGCGCCGCAATCTGATGGAAGCGTAGTGAATGTTGTTCATGATGAAGGAATTCGAGAAGGTACAAATCTCGAAACACTCGCTGGACTACGCACCGTTTTCAAGAGAGATGGAACTGTTACCGCTGGAAACGCATCGACTCTGAATGATGGTGGTTCAGCTGTCCTTGTGGCTGACGAAGCCTTTGCTATTGAGAACGGTTGGCCCATCTTAGCACGGATCATTGACCAATGTACGAGTGGGGTCGAACCTGCTCGGGTAATGTATGCACCTATTCCGGCAATCCAAACATTGCTTGAACGCAACGGACTTGGAGTTGAAGATGTAGACGTCTTCGAGCACAACGAAGCTTTTGCTGCAGCCTCATGTGCTGTTGCAAAAGAAATCCCTATCCCAAATGAGAGATTCAACCTACATGGTGGAGCTGTCAGCCTCGGACATCCATTGGGTGCTTCGGGGACACGTTGCCTGATGACGATGCTAGGCGTCCTTCGAAGAACAGGTGGCTACACAGGTATTGTGACGCTCTGTCTAGGCGGCGGAAATGCAGTTGCCATGCTAATTGAACGGGTAGAATGACTAAAATTTACCAAGCGCAGGCCTTATTTCACCCCCCTAAGTCGGTCGGACAGTAAGGTGACTAACCATGGTCAAGCCAATCAGATCTCACACGCGCTTCGAAAAGGCCCGTATCATCGGTGCTCGAGCACTCCAGATTAGCATGGGTGCACCCATTCACGTCTCTGAAGAAGACCTCCGAGAGGCCTTCAAAGATGAACTAATCCAACTATACGGTGTAGATGAAGCCAATACGCGCTTCGTCCTTGATCCTCAGAAGATTGCAATGCTTGAGTATGAGCGCAATCTTCTGCCAATGGATGTAGTTCCTCACGACTGAAGATTTACTCACTCTTCTTCATCGATTTTGGACTGACGCTTGCTAAACAATGTCGGTACTGTGTGCTGAAATGCGGGCAACATGAAAGCTACACCACCAACAAGTGCTAGCCAGAACAAAAATGGATTGGACATAGCAAATGAACCCGTAGACGGATTAGGAGGAACAGATTGGTAATCACCAGATACGAAAATATCGGAACCAGGTGTCAAAATTGCTGGTCCAGGGTTACGCACTACCAGTACAATTCGTCCTGGATCATCTGTCATGCTAATCGAAGTACCACTGAGATTCAGGCTCACTGTAGAGCTTTGACTAACGTTAACATCAGTTTCTCCGGCCACAACAGTATCGGGAAGGATTCCCAATTGACCTCCATTCACACCCTTCATCAAGAGATAGACATCGACTTGGACATCATCCATTCCAATTCTAACATCCACATCCATTACACCATTACCGTAACTCCATCCATCGATCCAATTGTCCGTCGGTGTAGTATTTCTCGTCAGTCCAGAAGAGGTCATATTCGCGATGAGGTCATCGAAATCTACACTCTGACTAGAGCCATTTAGAATCCAACGCCCTTCAACGACGATACTTGGATACCCATGAATACCTTGATCTTGCTTTGTCTCATTACTTGCTTTCACTGAGAGGGTGTCAAGATTAGATGAATGATGACGAAGAATAGCAACATTCGACCATGTTGCTTCTAATTCTGCAACCTCTACTTCCGCAGCACGACATGGAAGACACCATGTTGCTGTATGTAATTCAACAAGGAATGGTGGACGACGAAGAGAATCTCCTGAACCATTTGTAGCGTTGGCTTCGATATCAAGAATCAATACATCGAGAACAGCCCCTGGCATGTTTGAATCCACTGATGCAGTAATTTCGACAGGTGATGAACCCACAACGGGGGTCAGAACCACAATTACGGCAAGGAGCACACCACGCCACCAATGGTGGGACATACACATACGAACCATCAGGCGTTGAAATACCCCCCACCCGTGCGCATCTCATGGCACAATGGAAAGGGCCATGGCATCTACTTCCAGTAGGGCTTATTCTCATCGCAGCATTAGTGATAGCAGTGGGCGGAATAATTCGCATCTATGATGCTGGTGAATCTTGTCCAGACTGGCCCACATGCTTCGGAACATGGGGTTTCGATGTATCTCCAGAAGAGCAAGCGATATGGTGGGAAAATAATCCTGAAGAAATCGATTCTCGAGGAGCCGATCATCGATATACTACATTCGAAATCTTCACTGAATGGATTCATCGCGCTATTGCAGGTGCTTTACTCGGACCACTGGTTATCCTACAGTATCTAATCGTTCGAGCACAACGGGAAAGCCTCGCTAATCGTACTCATACACTTGCTCTACTTTCCCTTATTCTTGTAATCTGGCAGGGATTCCTTGGCTATATCACTGTGAAATGGGACAATGAGCATTGGTCAGTTGCTCTACATCTCGCCTCCGCACTAATTTTCACTCTGGCCTTGATTGGACTCTGGATATCTTGGAGAAAGGACAATGGATACCATTGGAATCTTGGTTCTGGGCCACGAACACTGGCACATCTCCGATTCAGTGCTCTATCTACCCTAATTGTACTCTTTGTGGGAGCCTTTGTTTCAACCACAGAAAATGCAAATGTTGCCTGTGGCGTCTCTGGATTTCCAGACTCATGGCCACTATGTAGCGGGGGCCTCGGAATTTTAGTGCAAGATATAATCGCACAGTCGCAATTCATTCATCGATGGCTTGTTCTAATTGTCGGGATCATACTACTCAGAATATGGATTACACGTTCAGAATGGACACCTGAAATACGCACTCAACAACTTATGTCATTGGGAATCGGACTCTATGGATTCAATGTGCTCCTCGGTGGAGCCTACGTACTCTCATGGACTGCAGATTCAGGATTTATTGAATGGATTTCGGTCCTCCATCTACTTCTTGCGTCTGTGATTTTCCTTGTATTTTCATCCGCGATTCTAATGATTAGAATAGATGCTGCAGATAGTGAAGAGGAATAAACGAGTTTGGGAACTCTGCACCCAACCTTCAATGGTCGAATCGAATGGTGACGCAACATGGCAGAGGCAGCGACCGGTATGAAGGCCTATGTCGCCCTCATGAAACCACGCGTATTGGTCCTCCTCCAGATTACTGCGTTGTGTGCAGTATTGATTCACGATGCCCAAATCTGGCGAGATACTGGTGAATGGGATTTATTGCATACTGGTCAAGTGATGATAGTAGTCATCGTTGGTGGAATGTTGACCGCCGGTGGTGCCAATGCAATCAACATGTGGTATGATCGTGATATCGATCCAGGCATGAAACGAACGGTGAATCGACCGGTCCCTGCTGGGACTGTGAGTCCAAATCAGGCTCTTTGGTTCGGTATTGGTATCTCCGTTATTGGCGTAGCTTGGTTCATGGCTATGACAAATGCAGTAACGGCATTCTGGGCCGGATTCAGCATCATTTTCTACGTGCTCATCTATACAATGTGGTTGAAGCGAACATCAACCCAAAACATCGTGATAGGAGGAATCGCCGGAGCCACGCCTCCACTAATCGGTTGGGCCGCAGCGACTCCTGCGAATGAACTTTCTATCACAAATCCATTCTTTCTTGGTGAACCTCTACCGTGGCTTATGTTCACACTCATTTTCCTTTGGACACCACCTCACTTCTGGGCACTTGCACTCTACCGTTCATCAGAATATGAGAAAGTAGGCGTACCAATGATGCCATGGGTCAAGGGTTCAGAACGAACTCTCCTTGAGATGAAGGTCTATGCCCTCTTACTCGTTGGAATTGCAGCAATGCCTTGGCTTCGGAACGAAGCTGTAGGAAATGAAGGGGGCCTGATCTGGACAATCATTGCTTTCAGTCTTGGTTTTTGGTACTTTCAGACCGTGCTCCGGATTGATCCTAAAGAGAAACTTGATGATAGCGGGCGATTACCTACTGCTCTACGCTCTTTCAAAGCATCACTTTACTATCTCGCTCTGATGTTTATCGGTCTAGTCATAACTGCGTTGAACACTTGGGCCGCAATTATTTTCCTCGCGATTCTCGGAGGGAATCTAGCAAGAACCATGGTACGAAGAAATAACGACGTTGGAAACACTATCACCTCCTAAGCGGGAGATTCATACGCAATCCTTGCCTCTCTTCAACAGGAGGCGGCCACATGGACGAGAAGGACCTCATCTATGATTGGAATCTCATCCAGCACACGTTCACAAGAGATGAAGCAGACCATCCTCACCCGATTTGGTTTGACGATGAGACATTGAGAGATGGACTCCAAAGCCCATCGGCACGTAATCCAAAGATCGAGGAGAAGATAGAGCTCCTCGATTACATGGAAACTCTTGGTATACAGAAGGTTGACCTTGGTCTTCCCGGTGCTGGCCCCCTACACATCGATCATATCGATGCAATGTTGGCACATATCGGCGAGAACAATTACGAAATTCGGCCAGGATGTGCTGTTCGCACAGTAGTTACTGATATTGAGCCACTTGTTAATTTGCAAGCGAAGCACGAAATGCAAATTCAAGCTAGTGCTTTCCTTGGAACCAGTCCGATTCGACAATATACCGAAAACTGGACTATGGAGCGTATCATTTCAACAGCTGAAAAAGCGATTGGATTTGCAGTAGACAACGACATTCCAGTCATGTTCGTAACCGAGGATACAACACGATCTAAGCCAGAGGATATCAAAGCGGTCTATACCAGAGCTTTGGAATTAGGCGCAGATAGACTTTGTGTGTGTGACACATGTGGTCATGTCACACCGAATGGTGTGGAGCAATTGCTCCGCTTCGTGCAGGACGAGGTAATCCCAGACGCTGGATTCAAGCGACGTGATATTGAAGTTAATTGGCACGGACATCAAGATCGTGGACTAGGCGTTGCGAACAATATTGCCGCCTACTATGCTGGAGCAGATGTGATTCACGGTACTGCTCTTGGTGTAGGCGAGCGTGCTGGTAATGCACCTATAGATCAGACACTTGTGAATCTCAAACTCATGGGCGCAATCGACAATGACCTCACCACATTGAACGAATACATGCGTAAAGCCAACGAATATGTCGAGGTTGCACTTCCACGTAACTATCCTGTATTTGGTCAAGATGCCTTTGAAACAGGGACAGGAGTGCACGCAAGTGCGGTCGTTAAAGCGATGAAGAAGGGGGACCACTGGCTGGCAGACCGAATCTACAGCGGAGTTCCGGCTCAAGACTTTGGATTAGAGCAAATTATTCGCATCGGGCATATGTCAGGTCGTTCGAATATCATCTACTGGCTTGAACGAAATGGCTTCGAAGTCACCGATGAATTAGTGGCTCATCTCTTCGATTTGGCTAAGTCACAAAGACGCTTAATGAGTGATGAAGAAGTCAAGCAAGCCGTACAAAACTTCGCTGGAGTTTGAGCAAAGCACTATGACGTTCCATGGACAAAGACAAGTCATGCGCGAGTATGCCCTTGCCCTTGTCGCGCTGTTCCTGACCTCCATCACTATCCCTCTTGCAACGGCTCAAGAATTTGGAGAACCGCAGACAGAACCTGTTTTCGAGACCTACAGCGGCGCCGTACAGCGTGCTTTTTTCCAAGTTGAGGCAGCGGAATCACAAATGGATCTTGGAGCGCCAGAAGAATGGCTTGTTTTGACAACATTAGATTCTGTTCTAATTCAAAGACACATAAGTGCAGATGTTGATATTCGTATGGCTCCATTTCTCGATGGGGCATGGATATGGTCATTCTCCAACCCAGAACAAGGTATTTTGATTTTAGAAGAACTTGAGAATCGAGGAATTATCGAGCGAAGCCTACCTCAACGCGAGAAAATCATGCAGCCCCGAGCAGTCCTCGACGATCCCGAAATGAATGCTCAATGGCATCTAATCAACACCGGACAAAATGGTGGAATTGTTGGCGAAGATGCGAATGTGACCGCAGCATGGGATATCGCTGACGGTACAGGCGTCCAAATATCAATTATTGACGATGGATTTGCACACAGCCATACCGATCTCTCCCCTGGGTACCAGAGTGCAGATTCTTACGACTATTGCAGCAATGATGGTGACCCAACTCCATCATCTAGTCATGGTCATGGTACATCAGCAGCAGGAGTTGCTGGAGGACGCGGGAACAATACCTATGGTATTGCTGGGGTCGCCTATAATTCTGACATGAGTGGTACAAGGCTCATCGCCTGTGGATTTTCTGATTCAACAGCGGCTAATGCACTGAGCCTGAATGACCAGGACAATGACATATACAGTAACTCATGGGGCCCGTCTGATGATGGGGAAACTCTCGAAGGTCCTGGTCCACTCCTGATTGCTGCATTTGAATCGGATTTCACTACAGGCCGCGGAGGCCTTGGAAATATCATCACATGGGCTGGAGGAAATGGTCACGGGGATAGTGACAATTCTAACTACGATGGCTATGCTAATGCCCGACAAACAATTTCGGTAGGCGCAATCACCAATTCTGGAACGCAATCTTGGTACTCTGAAGAGGGGGCAAATGTCCTCGTAGTGGCACACTCAAACGGTGGCTCCCTTGGCATTGTAACCGCAGATATTCCCGGATCAGGAGGCTACAACAGTAGTGGTGACGTCGCTCGTAACTTCGGTGGTACATCATCAGCTACACCGCTTGTCTCTGGAGTAGCTGCACTCATCCTTGATGTTGATCCGACCCTAACTGCCCGTGATGTTATGGCCATCCTCGCAAAATCCGCTCGAAAGAATGACCCCTCTGATTCCTCATGGTCTACAAATGGCGCCGGCCATGAAATCTCTCACACTTATGGATTCGGAGTTGTCGATGCGCATGCTGCAGTGAGTCTTGCAGCCAATTGGACTAAACTGCAAACTGAGGCTTCTTTCAGCTCCAGTATGTCAACAGTGTCCAGTTCAATTGCAGATAACGGAGCCCCGGTAACTGACACTATCACCATCAATCAAGACCTTCGGATCGAATATGTAGAAGTCGTAGTCAATATCTCACATACTGCAAGAGGAGATCTCGAAATTATCCTAACTTCTCCAGATGGAACTGATTCCATACTTGCAGAAGAACATTCAGATTCTGGTAACGACTACACCGCTTGGTCGTTTGGGTCTGTCCGCCATATGGATGAGTTCGCTCTCGGAGATTGGACACTATCAATTGAAGACAAGGCCAATGGAGATACTGGTACCTTCGATGACTGGCACCTAGTTTTCCATGGAGTCAATGAGGGCAGTGATACGGATGGAGATGGGATTAGTGACATGAACGAGACCAATATCCACAATACAAATCCAAATCTAGCTGATACCGATGGAGACGGTCTCAACGACGGAGATGAATTATTCAACGAATCTACCGACCCCCTGAATGTCGACTCTGACGGAGATGGACTCAGCGACGGTGTTGAGGTTCTTGTGAACGGTACAAATCCGAATCTTGCAGACACCGACGGAGATGGTTTAACCGATGGTCAAGAAGTTCTCATTCACAACAGCGATCCACTTGTTTTTGACAACGATGCTGATAGCGATCTATACTACTGGTTCCAGGATTGTGATGATACAGATCCCAACATTAACCCAGGTCGTCCTGAACTACTCAACGGAATAGACGACGATTGCGATATGGTAATCGACGAAGGCTACAATTTCATTGATACTGATTCAGACGGTCTCTCGGATTATGACGAATACCATGTTCACGGCACTAACCATGCTAATTCAGATACCGACGGAGATGGACTAATTGATGGAGATGAAGTCAACATTCATTCCACCGACCCACTCGTCGTTGACCTCGATGCTGACAGCGATGGATACTACTGGTTCCAAGATTGTGATGATAACGAATCCGCGATTAACCCTGGAGCAATCGAGATTCTTGATGGCATCGATCAGAACTGTAATACCGAAATCGATGAGACTTTCGTAACTACCGATTTTGACATGGATGGACTATACGATTACGAAGAATATCACAACTATTCCACCAACCACATGAATAACGATTCAGATGGAGATGGATTAGATGACGGAACAGAGGTTCTGCAGTACATGACAGATCCTTTGGTCCCTGAAATCGATGCTGATTCGGACGGTACAATCTGGCTTTTCGATTGTAATGACAACGTTTCTACCATCCATCCTGGTGCAACAGAACTTTGGAATAATATTGACGACGATTGCGATTCTATCATCGACGAGGACATCGATCGCGAAAGCGGACTGACACAGTATCCTTCGATTTTCATTGATCATACCATAACAGATTCCGAGATTACATTGAGTTTCTCCGGAATCCCAGAAGGCGTCGAATTCAATCAATCATGGACTCGAGATGGAAAATTAATGAATGAAACTGGAGAAACATTGACGATTCCACTCGTGGATTGTCTCAATCCTTCCAATGAGTTCGAGTCTATTCTCTGTGTCCAAGAACGTATTACTGTCGCATACCGGATTCATCTCGAGGATGCAAACAGCACGATCGAACTAGGTTGGACTGTGCGCTTAATCGCAAATACGCCACCTGAACCTACACCGGAGCCTGAACCCGAGCCTGAACCGATATGCGAGGAAGATGATACAAAACCTGCAGGAGATGGTTGCAATGACTGTGTCTGTGATTCTGGCCAATGGGTATGCACTGAGATGGCTTGTATGCCTGCAGATGATGACGATGATGAAACAACGGCTTCCAATGAGCAGAGCAACTTCCTCGATGCCTACGGGGTGCCTCAAGAGATACTCATTGGCATGGGGGTACTCTTTGTCCTGCTGGTACTTGCTCTGATACTCCGTGGCGGAAATCGTTCAGATCATGTTGAGGCCTGGTCCCCACCTCCGATACATAATCGCCAACGTATCGGCTTCGATATCCCCGAAGCACCTAATTTCGATGATGACCCATGGTCTGGTCGTTGATACTCAGGATTCAGCTTCTTCCTCTGCACTAACCTGTGGCACAGGTGGATTAATTTCTGAATGCCAACCACCATCGACGCTCCCCTCGAACCATTCGCCTTCAACCTGAATCTCGTCAACCTCGGTCTCTTCTCTCCAAGGAGGATCGCCGTCTGTTCCAGATGGAACAAGAACCCGATCTTCATTCAACATCGACTCCACAGTTTTACGCCCACGATGTATTGGTAGAAGATGACCTACTGGAGCCCCAGAATTCACGTATGGGTTCGTTGCTGTACAGATAAGGAGACCCTGAACAGGAGAGATGACGGTAGCAATTGCACCGGGACGCTCCGGATCTGTGATTGTAGCAACAATTTCACCCTCTTCCACAAATCTCCCTGCAGGCGTTCGCATATCGAGAAGGCCGCCCTCATCTGCTCGAATCCATTGAGAGCCGTGTGCTAGTAGACGTGCCTGAGGCCGAGAAGGATTGCCAGATATCATCGATAATGAACGCATGACATTCAGAATACCATAGAGGACTACTTGTACGGCTCCTGCATCCGAAGCATTTGCACCACCCCCCTCATAGGTCACATACCCGATATCCATCTCATTGGCTGAACGACGGAAAGAACCCCTGGGGCCTAATGAATCAAGAATTACCTCGATTCCGAAAGCACGCGCTATCAGATTACTTGCAGGGTCTGCTAAATCGGCACGAATCTGTGGTAAATTGGTTCTTCCACGTGCTGCAGTATGGACATCGATGACATAATCGGATCCTTTGATTATGTTCTCAAAGATTCGCTTAGCTACTCTAGATGTGGTATTGCCCTTCAATGATCCGGGCGATTCGCGATTCAAATCTCTTCCATCTGGGAAGTAACGGCTTCGCATCCGGTATCCTGGGAGATTAACAACGGGTACAACTCGAATAGTACCCGCTAGGTTATCTGGATCAATAGGACGATCAGTTCCACAGAATTGTGAGCCCAATAGATGAGTCAACGCCATGGGTCCAATAAGTTCGTCACCATGAACTGCGCCAAGAAGAGTCAACACTGGTCCTGGCTTTGAACCATGGATAACCGTGACTCTAACAGGCCACGGGTCGCCCATTTCTGTCTCCAATAATGGGAAGCGTATCGTACGCATTGTGCCAACCTTGACTCGGTTGCGTGCAAAACGATGGATCTTTGGTTTCTTCTTTGAGCGTGGTGAACCCTTGGGATTGACGCCATCCTCAAGTGCCTTCTCGACCTTTTTACGACGGCTTCTAGGTAGTTGATTCGATACCTTAGTGGAGGACTTATTCTTGGAGGACTTCCGCTTAGAAGAGTCCGACAAAACCAGACCTCAACATAATGGGGATTCCGTGGGTCCTTGAACCCATGTGATGACACATGGCAGAAAATGTGCTAACATGAATGGAAGATATAGACCCCGAACCTCAAGGACCGTTTACAACCATGCCACTACAATGACTGATACCTCGGTCCAGGAAACACATGCTCCAAGTTCAATCTGTTTCGGCTGTGGGCCGGCTAACAAGGAAGGTCTGAGGATTCGATCTTTTCGTCGAGATGATGTAGAACATGGATTACGAATGACCTTTGTTACTGAGGAACAACACCAAGCATTTCCCGGTATGGTTAACGGTGGCATCATTGGAACATTACTCGACTGCCATGGGAATTGGACTGCAGCCATAGCAATTATGGAATCAAACAAAATGGAAGAACCACCGTGTACGGTCACAGCAAACTACAGTATCCAACTGAGACGTCCTACACCTTCACAAGAGGAACTAACCATCATCAGCGAAGTTACCGATCTGCAAGTAGACAGGGCAGTTGTTAGGATGGAATTGTACGCGGAGAATAATTTGTGTGCACGTGGAGAAGGGCTTTTTGTAGCGGTGAAAGAAGGACATCCCGCATACCATCGTTGGTCATGAGGCGAGAAAATGTCCTATTCTGAACTCATTCATATCAGGGAACGAGTACTTCCAGTGATGATTGATTTAGGAGTCATCGATTTTACCCAAGCTGATGAGTTACGACAAGTACCGTTAGGAACACTCCGTCGTAATGCGACTCGGATGCATGCAGTTTGCCGCTACCACCCTGGTCCACGCGGTGGGAGTAAAGGCATCAAAGATGTAAGAGAGATTGCACTCCATCCTGTAGCAATCGAAGACGGTTGGCATGATTATGCTCAGTTTCTAATGTATCATGAGATGCTGCATGCAATTGGTCATGTTCGACATGACCGTTTGTTTAGGGGCCTTGAAGCGCGTTGGCCAAATCAGAATGCACGTGAATCAGGCCCTTCCTTTGGCCAATATCTACGTCAAAGAGCTGCTAGATGGTTGTGGACTTGTCCAAATTGTAAACGAAAACATCATCGCTCCCGTAGAAGCAACGGAAGATATCTATGCAGAGTATGTAGAGTGAAACTAATCGATGTACCGACGGGACAAACTCATGATACAGAATCCTGACCCTGGGGTATGGCAGACCGGATTCGAGGGGGGATTCTGACATCTGTCTTTCTTCTGCTCCTAATGCCAACCCCAATTAGTGCTGAACTCGGACCGGTGGATAATCGCCTGAATCTAACCTGTTCTGATGAGCAAACCTGCCAACTTACCAACCTCATGGTAGGTATCGATACAATTTCAAATCAAGAAAATGGAGCTAGCCCTTTGTCTCCTGAAATCGTACGTTTAGAATTCGTAATGTCTCCCCCTCAGGAAGGACATGCTCTGATTCCGGAGATTCTTGAGACACTTGTAATCGAACTAGACATAGAAGAAGACCCTGGGAGTTATCTCCGACCGGATTTGAATATCATTCTCGCTCTAGGACCCTCAACAAATGAATGGACTATTCAAGGTCAATCAGGTAACCCTCTGACAGAAGCCGAAGAATATCGTCTCGAAGATGAAGCGCTTGACCTCAGTAACGGCCGATTACTTAGTCCCGGTGATCTCATCCAAATCACGCTAACCTTCGAAATCGATCGACCTGTTACATGGAAACTTGGATTGAAAGGAGTGTCTTATGTCGATATTCCAGTTCAGTGGAATCTAATTCCATCACAGGTAGATGTAGATGAACCAAGTTCAATGACAGAACCAGTTGCAATTGAAATCGGTGAAAACGTAAATGGCGCATTGATTGAAGCTGATATCGACTGCTTCACATTCTCTGCTGGAGAACGTACGGAAGAACTCAGAGTCCACATCGAATGGAGTCCTATGCCAGCGGAAATTGCCGTGTCTGTACCTCAGCCTGAACTCACTACAATCCAAGGAGTTCGTCAACCGGCTCCCTCTGTTCAGACCACAGAAAGAGGAGATATCATTGAGAGTACATTGCGATGGAAACTCAACGATCGTACTAATCTCAGAATCTGTATTGAAGGTGAAGATGGTCGCTTTGGCATCTATTCTTGGATAGCTGAAGAGATACTCGCAGGTTCTGGAGCAAATGAAGCCAGCGATTTTGAACTCGATGCAAATTGGCCTACAGGAACAGGTTGGATTGGATCAACTGAAGAAACTAGAGGAAGTCAAGGTGTAGGGGGTATTGCATCCCTTAGCCTGATACTATTCGCTTTGCCACTTGTACAATGGATTATTCGTCGTCCCGCTGCCTTCTCATGGTCAAAGAACATCGGACTACCTGTAGCGCTAGTGTTCATCTTACTATCTGCATCTGTTTCCCCAACACTTCTGGCTACCTCTAATCTCCCTGATTCCGAAGAGAAGACTATCGATGACTTGATTGACGAACGGCTTGACGCGATTGTGACATCAATTGAGATGGGTGAACCAGATTTTGCGAATGGATTTTTTGCTACAAAACCAGGTGATCGCTTCCAATTGCGACTACATGTGGATAAAGTCCATTCAACTGGAGATGGAAGATATCAAATTCAAACCGAAGAATTGAGAGATATCGATATTGATCGGGCCATATTTGATGCAATGAGGACCAGTGGATTGCAGGAGGGTGAACAGGTGCTGTTCGTCCTTCAAGCGGGACGACTTCTCAGCCTCGATTTACTGATGCTTGAAGCATCACTTGTACTAACAGATCTACCAATTGGCGATGTGATACATATCGATTGGATTATGGTTGAATCTGCAGGTCAAGGATCGGTAAACGATCGAGCATGGATGACTCGCCCATCCACAGTAGATCTGAACGATTGGGTTCGATTTACGACACGACTTATCCCCGAGATGATCAGTATATCCTACTGCAACTGTGGCTTAGATGCTGTCGATGTTTCAATTCGAACAAACTTACTCCATACTGCGGAAGTAACACCGAATATCGAGGGAATTAGGGGTGCGTCTAACCCTACACCAATGATGGTTGTCTTCGGAATATTGGGATACAGTATTCTCCTGATATTAGGCTCAGTAACTTGGTACAGCGAAAAAGCAGCACGTAAGGTTGCAGAGAATTATGTCTGAGAGCAATCATTCCTCTTCGGCTGTGAGGCCATTAATCATCGAGATTAGCATCTCACGTTCATCATCATCAATCTCACCGTCTTCAAGAGCAGAGTCTACCTTTGCAAGATCATCTTCACTGAGTCCAAGAGGTTCTGCTGCATTATGAATTAAGATACGCTCTGCTTCGGATACCACACCGTCCGCTAAAGCAGAGTTAATCGCGGCAACTGTAGCAATACGGGATATCTCAGGATTACCAAGTTCTAATGCAGATGCTAGTTGACTAAGTTCCTCAAGTTCCTCATTACTTAGAACTCCATCGCTGAAAGCCTGCTCGTAAGCAAACTGCAGAAAAGAACGGTATTCAGATGGATGAAGGAGGACATCTCGAATCAACTTGTAATCAACTGTCTCTGTTGGAGGACCACCAGAGAGTAAGGCAGCAGTAGCTCTTCGATTCTCCTTCACCATCATGTCTTTCAGACCGTGCCCAATCCAAGCAATGCCCAAACCAACAACTCCACCAGCAATCCAGCGCATCGCACTCTCATCTAGAAGGTCCCCCGGATGGAAGAGACGATGGAGACCGATAGCGATGAGGAAGCAACCCCAGAGGATTTCCACCCAGTCATTAACGTCTGGTTCCTCCTCAAGGAGGGACAGAGCTTGAATCGCATCATTACCGCCGTCCATGCGACGCAATGGAAAGATGAAGCACTTAGCGACTGCGGCCGATGCCAGTATCTCTCGTCATGCTTTAGGACAATGACGCGAAATGCATCTGTATGGGCGCGGAAAAGGGGGATGTCCGCAATCTCAACATCGATCCTCGTCTAATCGATCACCTCATTGGTAACGGTATAGAGAATTTGCATCCACCCCAAACTGAAGCGATATCCCCTGCCCTTTCTGGAAAGAACTTGTTAGTCGCTACACCTACAGCCAGTGGTAAGTCTCTCATCGCCTATCTAGCAATCCTAAATCGTTTGAAAAGTGCAGGCGAAGGTGCACGCGCATTCTACATCGTTCCTCTCAAGGCACTTGCTTCTGAGAAGGTTGACGATCTTCGCGAACTATGCTCAAAAGTGGATATGACAGTAGGATTAGCAGTAGGTGATCGAGATGGAGAGACTGGGAATATTGACGACGCGGATGTCGTGGTCTGTACATCCGAGAAACTGGATTCTCTCTTACGGAATCGACCTTCGTTTGCAGATAAGGTTGAGATTGTTGTTGCTGATGAATTCCATCTAATCGATGAAACGTCAAGAGGCCCAACATTAGAGGTCCTTCTTGCCCGATTGAGACATCTTAGACCAGAGGCACAAAGAATTGCCTTATCCGCGACTGTTGGAAATCCTAAGGAACTCGCAAATTGGATGGAAGCGGATCTTATTGAATCTGATTGGAGACCTGTAACGCTCCAATATGGTACATTGACAGGGTTAGATCTAGATGTTCACAGAGCAGTGGGGCCGAATGACAATATCGAACTTCCTGAACCACGCACACTCAATGGTTCAGCCAGTAAAATTACTGATGCTATACTCGAAGATACCATTTCAATCGATGGGCAAATCTTACTCTTCGTTTCAACTCGGGCATCAGCAGAAAAAGAAGCACGCGAACTAGGAAAACGTCGAATAAAAACACTAAATCGATTGGCAACAGAAGAATCGAAAGAAGAAATATCCAAACTCGAAATATTAGCCACCTCATTGACACGAGGTGAAGATGCAACCAGTCTAACCGATCGCTTAGCTATCGCAATCCGAGGAGGAGTCGCTTTTCATCACGCAGGACTAACCTCAAAACAACGCTCTCAGATTGAAAATGCATTCAAAGATGGTTTGTTGAAGGCATTATGCGCCACACCAACCTTGGCAGCAGGAGTCAATCTACCTGCTCGACGAGTAATTATCCGAGATTGGAAACGATGGAATGGAGGGAGATATGCTGAACTTTCAGTAATGGAAATCCAACAGATGCAGGGGCGGGCTGGACGGCCGCAATATGATGATGCAGGCGAATCCTGGATAATGGCAAAGACTGAATCCGATCGTGACCAAATTATCGATTCCTACATCTTTGGCTTCCCCGAGGATATCCAATCAAAACTTGCGAATCCATTAGCGGATACTGTAGAGGAAGATCCGGCACTACTTACTCATATTCTCGCATCCATCGCGTCAGTAGGGCTGACAGATAGAGATGCTCTGCGTACCTTCTTTGACCAAACTTTACTTGCCCGCCAGATAGACAAACACGATTTAGAACACAGAATAGATCGAATGATTGAGTGGCTTGTACAACACGAAATGATAGTACGATGTGGTGAATCTGATATCGTTGCAGAACGAATCGCATCTCGGCCAATGGAAGAGGAAGTGATAGAAAATTGGGAAGATGAACTGCCTACATGGGCAGCAGCTGCGTCCTCCCTTGATGGATTAGATTGGATTAATCGAGAGAACAAAAATCCCATTCCAAAACGCAAAGGGCCGGCTGTATTCGGTTTCACAACCGCTGCATCTTTGGATAATACCGATGAAATCCATGAAGATCCCGCGACTATGACTTACGCTGCTACACCATTTGGAGAAACTGTATCCCGACTCTACCTCAATCCAGTAACTGGGCACCTACTTCGTATTGGTCTTCGAACCGCAGTCAGAATTGCTGCTGGACTTGATGAACGCCGCCAACTAACCCCTGCAGGACTCATACATCTCGTAGCTACAACGCCGGATTTCCTTCCAATGTGGGTTAAATCTTCAGAGGCAGATGTAATCGAAGACCGTGCTATGGCCATAGGTCCAGAGAGGCTACTCACCAGTAGTGATCTTGCTGAGGTTAATCTACGGCAAGGACTTGATATTGAATTAGGACAAATCAAAGCTCTCACTGTTCTCGAATCTTGGATTGGTGAAAGTACAATACGTGAGATAGAGAAAGAACATGGAGCCCAACCAGGAGATGTACGCACGCGAATAGATCTCGCAGATTGGCTATTGTACGCATCTAGACGGATGCTCGCATCTGATGAAGAAGCAAAGGTCGAACAACCAAAAGCATCAGCATACGTAAGCGAATGTATCGCTGAAATTCAACGGCGAGTCAGGTATGGAGTCCGCTCGGAACTCCTTGGACTCGTAGGGATAAGGGGCATTGGACGAGTACGAGCTAGGGAGATGCATCATATTGGACTTGAAGAACCACAACATGTGGCAGAGATGGGACCTCGTGATCGGAAACGATTAGAGGACCTTCGCGGATGGAGTCCACGTCTTGTCGATAATACGATTGCTAATGCACAACGGCTTCTAGCACGACATCCCTGAACGAGGCGTTGAAAAATCGAAGGTTCTAGTACGGTTCATGGGGCCCGGAGATGTGCCATGGTTCCCTGCATGGGGTGTCGACCTTGATGAACCAATCAAAGATGCAGGAGCATTGGTTAGTGATTGGATTGAGCATCGACCATCTAATCGATGGGCAATGATTGCTGGACCAATTCCGTCCAGTGATCGACATCTATGGGCAGCCTGGCATATTTCTACTCGGAATGAAGCACGAAATTCTATGGTGGCTAGGACCATTGATGCGGAGTTTATTCGTATCCTTGCAGGAACTCATCAAATTCGTGTTGCTTTCGACCGAATTGGACCGAGAATAGGAGACGATCATGTTTGGATTATTCATCTCCCAACAACCACTGGAATTGATTCAAACGGTCTATTGCAAGAATACCCTACGTACGATTCTAACATAGAACGGAAGGCATCGGATCTCATGCCTTGGTTGAATGGCGAACTCAGAACCGCTAGACCAATTCCAAATAGAGACGGCGCAAATCGACTAGAGATTCCTTCATCTGAGCCAATCAGTGGTATCGAATCCTCAATGATAATGATGGCTGCGAGCGCAGATATCCGTTAATTCACATCGAGAAACTCATAGGGTGAACTCCCGTGGCAGAGTCAATGCCGAAGTTCCATGGCCTCCGTAACTGTGTGATCTGTGGGGTGCCCTGTACACCCATGAACTACGTGGACTACAAAGGAAAACGCTACTGTGTCGCTTGTTGGACTGAGAAAAATAATCCAGACCATCCAGAAATCGAAGCCTTGCATCAGAAAATGATTGAAGCTGTTGAAATCTGGAAATGTGCAAAGTGGACCCGAGAAGAAGGACCACTTCCTGTTGGGCCACAATCGGTCAAATCAAAGTAATCATTTCAACCAATCATTTACGGATTGAGTCGTCGACATAAGATGCATGGCCTTCGTTCCAGATGCTCTTGATGCTACCGATTGGAAATCTCTAGAACCGTTGTATGAAGACCTCGTGCAACGTTCTGTAGATACAGTGGGGGACTTGGAGAAACTCATTCAGGATGAATCCGAATTGAGAGAATGGGTCTCAGAAGCAGGATCACGACTCTATGTGGCCATGACCTGCTCAACAGATGATGAGAACAAGAAATCGGCATATCTCGATTTTGTGGAAAATATTGAGCCGAAACTCTCGGAAATTGGAGATCAGCTGAATCGACACATAATGTCTAGCCCCGTCATCAACAAACTAGATTCCAATACCTACGGTGTAATGATTCGAGATATTGAAGCAGATATTCGCATTTTCAGAGAGGAGAACATACCTCTCAGTACAGAACTAACTAAACTTGGTCAAAAATATGAGGAAATCTCTGGGTCGATGATGGTTGAATTTGAAGGTGAAGAACGTACAATGCAACAGATGGGTAGGTTTCTCCAAGTCACTAACCGAGATACAAGAGAAAAGGCATTCAGAGTTGTATGGGAACGTCGATTGAAAGATTCTGAAGCTATCGAAGATTTGTACGATCAAATGCTAGCTATTCGTCATCAAATTGCCTTAAACGCTGGATTTGCGAACTATCGCGATTATGTCTTCGTGGCCAAACATCGATTTGACTACACTCCTAAAGATTGTGAGGACTTTCATCGGGCTGCAGAAGTGGTATGTGTTCCATTGTCAAGAACTCTTGATACACAAAGGAAGGAACTCTTAGCTGTCAACCAATTACGTCCATGGGATCTTGGAGTCGATGTCCATGGTCGTGACCCTCTCCGCCCATTCGAAAAGGTGGATGAAATGGTGGAGGGGACATCCCGGATGTTCCATCGGATTAGCAATGAACTAGGAACTATGTTTGATAGCCTCCGAGATGGGCATTCTTTAGATTTAGATAGTCGAAAAGGGAAAGCACCTGGTGGATATCAAATCAGTTTTGACCGGATTAGGCGTCCGTTCATATTCATGAATGCCACCGGATTACAAAGAGATCTTGAAACAATGGTACATGAGGCAGGGCACGCCTTCCACGCAATGTATTCCAGCAAACAAGATCTAATCGATAATCGTGATCCACCAATTGAATTTGCTGAAGTCGCCTCGATGTCCATGGAACTGCTTGTACATCCTCATCTCGATGAATTCTATTCTCAACACGATGCAGATCGAGCACGACGTGTACATCTCGAAGGAATTGTAGGGTTACTACCCTGGATTGCCACAATTGACGCCTTCCAACATTGGACACATACACATCCTGGTCATTCAAGGGAAGAACGAGCAGAGGCTTGGCGTGATCTAAGGAAACGCTTCGGAGCAGATGTAGAATGGTCAGGCATAGAGAAAATGAGAGATGTCGGATGGCACAGACAGTTGCATCTCTTTACCTACCCATTCTACTACATTGAATATGGAATCGCCCAACTAGGTGCCCTGCAGATTTGGCTTCAATCGATGAATTCACTAGATGGAGCATTACAGAACTACGCTCAAGCCATGAAACTTGGAGGGAAACTTCCACTCCCTTCCTTATTCAAGGCAGCAGAACTGACATTCTCTTTCGGCCCTGAGACAGTGAAGGAACTGATCGATGCAGTTCAAACACGATTATCTGAACTTCCAGCTTAACTCAATCTCGAATACCGTCTTCAGTCACACTGATGACTGCATCGCCTTCGGGAAGGTTAGGACTGTCAATTAGACGTGCAACACGCCGACCACCCTTCGACTTCCGAAGGTAAAGTCGGAAAGTGCTGGCGTGACCCACAATATGGCCACCAATTGCCTTAGTAGGATCGCCCCACATCGCATCTGGCTTAGACATAACCTGGTTAGTCACCAAGACAATTGCATTGAAAACATCTGAGAGTTGCTTGAGTTCCTTCAAGTGACGGTTCAATTTTTGTTGACGCGTTGCAAGCATTCCACGACCGACATACTCTGCACGGAAATGGCTTGTCAAAGAATCTACGATGATGAGTTTCACATCTACAGACTTTGACATACGCTTGATTTCGTCTACAAGAAGCATCTGGTGAGCAGAATTGTAGGCGCGAGCAACATGAATTCGTTCCAATGCCTCGTTTGGATCTATCCCAATTCCATTAGCCATCTGGGCGATACGCTCAGGCCGAAATGTATCTTCTGTATCAATGTAGAATACTTCTCCTCCAAGGCCGCCTTGGTCTACTGGAAGGAGAGTGTTGACGGCAAGTTGATGCCCAATCTGGGTCTTTCCACTGCCGAATTCTCCAAACACTTCACATATACTCTGAGTTTCAAAACCGCCACCTAATAATTCGTCAAGAGATTGGGCGCCACTACTGAGCTTCTGTACCTGCTTACGACGATCAAGAAGAGCAGACCCGCTAACGAAACCACCAATATTCGCGAGTTTCTTAGCACCTTGGATGATTTTTGAGGATACTGCTTCACCAAGTTCTGCCTGGTCGGCAAGCTCAGAAGGGCTCATGACTGCAACTGCGAGAAGATCATCGAAACCTGCTTCCCGCAACTTCTCTGCGGTCGCAGGGCCTACACCAGGAAGGTCCTCAATTGTCGGTTCGTTCTCTTCCTCCACATCGACCACGATTACTTCTTCGTCGATGTCGTCTTTGTTCGTTGCGGTCTTCTTCTTGCTAGCCATCCTGTTCACCTTGTGTTATCCTTCAACCATATACCGGAGTATATGAACAAACGAAAGGGGCATCAATTCGGAATCCGTACTATTTTTCCAATAGTATCCTTTACGTATTCTTTTTTTCACTTTCAATAGAGATTCAATCAGTAATGAAAGTGGTCACTCAGTATACCTAACAATCACGCTGGTTTCCTGCTGAACATTTTCATCAGCTACTGAATCTGTAATCTCTAGAGTCCAACCACCAAATACAGGAGCTATTTCCTCGTGCATCCAAGTGTATGATTGGCCTTCTTGAATCGTCTGAGTATGAGATATGATTTCTGTTCCTGTTGAGTCTAGAAGACGCCAGGTAATTTCAACATCATCAGGAGGTGGAAGCGGCGCGACATTCTGTACATTAGTGATAGTCGATGAAATGGAGATACTATGTGGCGATTCTACCGAATTCTCAGAGGGTGCATCAATATGAAGATCTGCTGGTTCATCAACTCCTGTAGGTTGTGTCTGATTCAGGTAGAATCCGCCATGAACTACAATTCTGATTTCCTCTTCAGCCGAGTTTTCGCCTGAATCATTCGCACCAGCAATGGATTGGAATACCCCATGTGACTCATAATCCCTGAAGAGAGTGCTTGCCTCAGCGGCATTTACCGACACTCGCTGACCGCCATCACCGGGATTTAACCAATATTCAGTCAAGGCACCTCCGCTAGATTCTGTGCCTAAGAAATCGAAAGTCACCCTGAGTTCATTCATTGCTGAGGTTCCATTATTGGCGGATTTCTCGATATGAACATTGCCCGGTTCGCCCGAAACAGAAACATTGAGCTCGACTACGCTAACAGTTTCTTCACCCACACATCCAACAAACAACAAGACAACGAGGATAGCACTGAGGCGTAACCCTCCACTCATGTATTGCCTCTAACACCGGTTCCGCATAAACCAAGCGTGTCCATCAGTCCATATGGATGAATTATTGGTAGCGAGGGATGGATTTGAACCAACGATCTCCGGGTTATGAGCCCGACGGGATAACCAGACTACCCCACCTCGCTGGCCTCTGCTGTCTATCACCCCTATTTCAAGGACTCCGAAAGGGGAGAATGCTCATTGAGTCGTTATCATGGTAGGCTCTTGATGACAGGCAACCTGCTTGTCCAGAATGCGATGATGGCTCTTCCAAATGGTATTGTGGAAGGCGACCTACGAATCGTCAATGGCATAATCCATTCCATTGCCCCGAATGGAGGATTGGTAGCCAAAAAAGATGAGTTCGTCATCGATGGTACAGGATTGCATCTCCTTCCGGGTGCAATAGACCCTCATGTCCACTTCCGAGACCCGGGAAATCCAGAGAAAGAAGATCTAGAAAGCGGGAGTAGGGCGGCGGCAGCTGGTGGGATAACTTCCTTCCTCGATATGCCAAATACGGTTCCAAATGCAACGAATCAAGTAGAATTAGAGGCTAAAATTGCATTAGCCTCCAAGAAAGCAGTAAGTCATCATGGTTTTTTCATCGGGGCTACATCAAACAATGTTGCAGATTTGCAAAGTATCGATGGTATGGACGGAGTATGTGGCATCAAGATCTTCATGGGTAGCAGTACAGGAGATCTTCTCGTCCATGAACAGGAGCACTTAGAGAACATCTTCGAAAATACAAATGGCATCATTGCAACGCATGCTGAGGATGAAAATAGGCTCCAATCTCGAATACCTCAATTCAAACATCGAACTGACATTGCTGCACATGCAGAATGTCGCGATATTGAATGCGCACTAATAGCGACAAAACGGGCTTCAGCACTCGCTAAAGATCATGATCACCGATTACATATTGTACACCTGACAAGTGGAGTTGAAGCCGATTGGTTAGCAACCAACAAAGGAGACCTAATCACCACCGAAGTATGCACTCAACACCTGACATTCGATCAGGACGATGTCGAAAAACTTGGAGTTCGTGCGCTCATGAATCCACCCATTCGATACACTGAGGATAGAGATACTCTATGGAAGCGACTCAAGGATGGAACCATTGACTGCGTCGTAACTGATCACGCCCCACATACACTAGATGCGAAATCGATAGGTTATCCCAATGCTCCTGCAGGTATGCCTGGCGTCGAAACTTCTCTACCTCTGATGCTTACTCACGCGATTGACGGCAAGTGTAGTGTCTCGGATGTGGTAAGTTGGATGTGTGCGGGGCCTGCAAAGGTGTATGGCATAGAAAAGAAAGGGTCACTAATTGAGGGATATGATGGAGATTTGACATTAGTTGATCTTGATACTCGCCGTACTATCACTGATGATGATGTCTGGACGAAGGTTGGATGGACACCATATGCAGGTATGGAACTCACCGGACTACCGATGTGGACTATCGTGGATGGCGTTCCAGTTCATCGACGTACGCCAAATGGATCCTTCATGGGTGAACCTTTAGTCCGACCTGGACAAACAGGACGAGTGCTTCGCTTCTCCTAATCAAGCACTATCTGATGCAGGAGCCGATCCTTCCCCACCATCAGAGGAATCGCTCGATTCCCCCTCTTTATCATTGGAAGCCGTGACCGTGTTATGGTACACTATTCTTGGTTGCTCAGGAAGATCCACTGTTGTTACATGACTGAGATTTTCTGTCACATGGACTGTCATTCCATTCGATGAGATTGCATAGATGTAATCTCCCATGAAGACAGATCTTCTGATATCTGTAGAGTGGTACCAGTACTCTTGCACCCCATCTCCATAGAGATTAGAATGGTCGACTTCTCCGTGAAGAGTAAGGCTCTTGTTACCAGTGTCAACATCGACGAGTTTCAATGTAGAAACGAATTCATAACCGTAATAGGAATACAGACGGCCATTTTCCTCGATTACATCGTAGACATACCTGTTCGTGGATAGTGGAACCGCAAGTAGTCCCTCGGGGGCCCAGTAATTGAACGCCTTGTGCTCATATGTAGCTTCAGACCATGACCAAGACCAACCGCATGAGCGTATGTTGTCACAATTATCATCTAGGTATCCTGGGGAAAGTGCAAGTGAATCCGCCAAAGTAGGATTCTCTAAATCGCTTACATCGAAGAGGCTGATCTGCGTTTGAGACCAATCAAGGCCGAAACCATCCTCTCCAGCGGGACCGATGCCGATAGTGAGGAGAAGATCTTCGTTGACCGGATGAATGTAGGTCGAGACACCTGGAACCTCAAGCTCGCCGAGAATTGTTGGATTAGTCGGATCCGAGAGATCAATTGTCCAGAGAGGATCGATGTTTCGGAATGTGACAAGGTAACCAATTTCACCAACAAAACGAGCACTCCAGATACGTTCACCACAGGCGATATCATTGATCTCACCAACTGTCTCAAGAACGCCGTCACCAACATTCTGTAGAACTGATACGTGGTTCGATGGGCCGAGGCATTCTGGAATCTCTGGTTCAATGATAGGTTCAGAATCAGTAGCAATTGCTACATCAACAGCCTCGGCGATATCAACAGCGATTTCAGTTGCAGCCAACCACCAACGGTCCCAATTGTCTGATGTAGATGCAACACGGATACTACCATCATGCTCAGAAATTGAGAACTGGTCCTGTACGTTTCCTGTCACGCGTCCTGAACCGATATACTCGGTGTTTGACGGTTCAGAAATATCGAAGGCGTGAATATTAGTCTCATCTTCATACATCTCATCTGTGCCCCAATACCACCACCAATCGTTTGCAGGTTCGGCAAGCACCATCATCTCCCCAGATGAGTAGACGTTTACCCATGAAGAACCAATATGATCCACTTGGATGGTTGTATCCTCCTCAAAGAGACCAATCGTGGAGATTGTAGTGAATCCACGCGAGAGCGAACTATCAGCCATGGAGAACTCGCTGCAATCGCCGGCTGTCACAGGGTGTGTCATGATCGTATCATCGATGCGTTCGTAGATACGTGGAGCAAAATCCTCTAACACTAAGCTATCTGTAATTTGTCGATTATGGAGAATAGCGTCATCCACTGAACTATTCCAAACATCCATCCGGTCATAGCGATCATCAATCTGCCAGTAATCTGACGGAAGTTCGGGGTAATGGAGCAATCCATCAATGTAGGTTGTAGCATGTGTGACACTACGCATTGTTCCGTTGACAAGACGGGCAGTGTGATAGTATCCTTCTACGAATATTTCGCGCTCGACTTCAGGCGCACTACGGTTACTGACATCGATGACCGTGTATTGAACAAGATTCTGCATCCTGTATGCGTAGTAACCCCACTCGTCCAAATCTCCTGTAACCATCAATGCACGGAGAGGGTCATCCACCTCAAGATTCCAGTAGTATAGAGTGGAGATAAGGACGAGACGATCTCCATCTAGAAGCATTTCGCGCGGGGTACCGTCCAGCGTCATATTGGAGACCATCTCTAATTGACCAAACTCAGGAACACCAAGAACTACGAGATGACCATTATTGATCACGTATATCCAGCGTCCATCGGTTTTGAGAAAGTCTGCTTCATCTACGCCTTCCTCCTGATTGTTAGTTCCAGAGAAATCCTCGCCTTCTACAGGAGCGGAATTTCCAGAATCTGTAGCACCTGTTGTTGGAGTAGCACCATCAACTGCCATATCATCTGATGCCATCTCAGCAACACCATCCATCATTACATCGCCTTCACGGAGGGCATAATAGTAGGAATCAGTCCAATGCCAGTAGGCATTCTGATCAAGAGAAACCAATGCCTCCTCAAATGCAGCTTCCCGAAGATCTGCTAAAAGATCCGAACAAGCATCATAGGTTTGGAGAGCCGGGGATGCACGTGCACGCTCGCCAAGCTCCAATGAGGGATAATCATCAGAAGAATCTTCGATTTCATCAATGATATCATCCACGATACTCAAACAACCTGCAAGACTAGTTCCAATCATCAGAAGAGTCAACAAAATTGCATACTTTCCTGTTTGTCTCATGAATGAACGATTACGTGGTATGATATCAAAGCCATGGCTAATTGCTAGCATCTATGGTGATGAGAGCCGCTTTGATTCGGACGCGGTTTGAATAACCAGAGATAGGATTGAGGGGCAATGGTCGATGAGCAGGACCTCGGGTCTGTGGCTGCGGATGCGGCTGAGAAAGAGAGGATTCGTAATTCGGCACGTACCGTTATTGATACCTGCATGCAACTACGCAGTCATGAAAATCTCCTGATTGTCACCGATCCCCATACTGCAGAGATTGGACAGGCGCTATATGAGGCTGGGTCGCAAGTTTCAGATCGTGTTCTCATGGTTATGATGCCAAGCACCCATCGTCACGGACAGGAACCACCGAATCCAGTAGCCGATATGATGCGACGACAACATGTTGTAATCGCAGCAACACGTTACTCATTGACTCACACCCGTGCTCGATTAACCGCTTCCAAGGATGGAGCAAGGATAGCTACGATGCCCGGGGTAAATCGGGCCATGTTTATTGAAGGAGGCATGACTGCAGATTTTGATAGCCTTCAGACCAGTATCGCCACGATGGGTAAAATTTTGAGACGACACCGGAGTGTCGTCATCGAAGGAAATGGAACAGGGTTGAGCTTCGATATTTCTGGTCGTTGGAATCTCGAAGACAACGGTATTTGTAATCGACCAGGGCAAGTTACAAATCTACCTGCAGGCAAAATTTTCTCTCAAGTCAAAACAGAAACTGTGACTGGAACAATCGAAATCGATGGGGCTTGGGACTCTGTCGCACTCAAATCTCCGATTACTGTAATCTTTGACCAAGGTCGTCTTATTGAAATCGAAGGACCAGAAGATGGTCAGCTAAAAGAACAGATTGCTGAAATTACCGAGGATGGAATTGACTCGATCCAATTAGTTGAATTCGGTTTCGGAATGAATCCTCAAGCAAGAATTACTGGTAATGCGCTAGAAGATGAGAAAGTTCTCGGAAGTTGCTACATTGTCTTGAAGCAATCGAATAATCGCCGGGGTGTTGACCTTCGATCTAGTGCAGTGACCACGAAATCTACGGTTCGTCTAGGTGATCAGTACCTAATCGATTCTGGCGTATTCCAATCGAATTAATCACATTAGTCGATTCGAGCAAAGAGGGCAATATCGCCAATGATGCTCGACACCAATACCACATGATGCACAGAAAACACCAGTCTGTATAGTAGCATGAACTCCAGAAATACCTCTATTGCGCACTTTTCCTGAGCCCACTGGACCTGATGTACTAACTGGGGTTTGTCCACTAGATGGTAAAGCCCCGAAAGTGGGTTGAGCCGTCTGTCCGAATGTGGGCTGTGAAGGAGGTGCTCGGCTTCCAATTGGAGCACGGGATGGAGCAAGAACAGTCGGTGCTTTCGCTGGAATCGGCGGTGTCGGAGGAACTGATTCTGAAGATACGTCTTCGAGTTTGACCGATTCAACTGGAGGTTGAGCTACTTGTGGTGATTCAGATACAACTACAGGAGAGGGTGAAGGAACTGAAAAGGCAGACGCAAGAGCGTCTTCAGCAGGCCCTGTCTCAACCGACGGAATGGAAGAAGGGGACGGTGGATTTTCTCCGGAGAAAGCAGCAGCAAGAGCGTCTTCTGCACCTGATATATTCTGGATCTCAGAGATAGGTTCAGGAACGGAACTAGTTGGTTCAGACGTATCAGAAGAAACAACTTCGACTGGAACTGGTGTATTGGATTCTGTTACGACTTCCGCAGGTTTCGGAGGAGAGACGCCTTCAGGTGCACGGATAATCTGGGAAGCCACCTGTGTCATACTAAGTACTGATAGGCCAGAGACCTCTAAGGTCGTCTTCGCCTTCTCCAATGTCTGATCTAATTGTGCCTTGAGGGCAATAAGACGGACTCTATTTGTAGACGGGTCGGCAATCAACTCCTCAAATGCTGCAATGTAAAGATCGAGTTCCTTGATACCTCCAACTGTATGGCCAACTGCGAGTAATTTGAGAATCCTAAATGGATCGTTGAAGGTATCCAAAGCAGCGATTTCCTCGGAGGGAATATCGGGAACGGTACCTTGGTTTCCTCCAGAATCCTGTTGACCAAGATAGAGACGTAGTGGATCAGTCATAGTGAAAATCCCAAATGGTCCCGAAAGTAGATAGTAAATCTCACCTGATTCACAACCCAAACGTTCCGAAACAACATCAAAATCAAACTGATCTGTGAGCAGGAGATCACTGGTTAGTGTCAGGAACTCCCCAAGACCATTCAAGCGATCTGTCTCGTTCAATCGGATAATCAGATCCGACGTCTGAGTGACGCCAAAATACGCTGATGTTTCATCAACATCAATGCCGTCTGTCGGAAGCGAGGCGCCTTCGACTTCAGATTCGGTCATCTCCGTCCACCTCTTTCATCCGGTCGGTGCAGGTGATTCATGAATCAATCTGATGCTAGTCATTCATGATTTGAATCTCATCGGGACGTATCGAGGATCGCTCGTGACTGTTCTGCGCTCCAACCACCAGCTCGCTGGAGCTGTCGAAGAATGTCCCGATCTTCTTTTCCTTCACTAACCATCGAACGCGCCATCTCGATGGAAGCAAGCACCTGTTCACTCTTCGGATCATCGAATAAGGAGTCAAAGGACACTGAAGGATCTGAAGTTTCCTTCACAGTTCGAACTGCCTTCTTTGCGACTTTCTTAGTGGTCGTCGGAGAAGGATTATCTTCTGAAATCGAAGATACCACACCCGCAGTACGACGCACACGTCGGACTGGGGCTGCTTCTGATGAAGTCACTTTTCGAGGGTCAATGCGAGGGGTTGCAACCTTAGGGATTTCATCGAGATTGGTCTTGACTGGAGTTCGGGCAACACGAGGAGTCTTAGATGCTGGTGCTGGCTTCCTCTTCGGTGGACCGGGGCTACGGGATGGTGGACCAGATTGTCTCTTTGGCGGCCCAATAGAACGGCTAGGCGGGTTACTCCGTGACGGAGGTGATGCAGATGGACGTGGACTTGATGTTCCACGACGAGGCGGTTCTGATTGCTTCTCAACGCGAGTGGATTTTGAACCAAAACTGAAAGCTCGTGGCTCATCATCATCATCATCATCACCATACCAGTCATCATCATCTTCGTAATCGCCACCAGTAAAGAGCCTCAGAACGAGAACAATGATGAGAAGAAGACCGAGAAGACCGCCTCCAGCAGCTGCAATCATCATCAGATCTACACCTTCTGAACCTTCAGTTCCAGTTTCTTCGAGTTGTTCATTGGTGCATCCGTTAGATTGGTCAACGTAAACCCCAGATGGACTATCTGGGCAGATATCCACAGTATCATAGACACCGTCTCCATCAGTATCGGTCTTGTCAACGTAAGGACATCCTGCTCCACCTTCACCTCCATCGATATTGTTTCCAGAATTTCCGTCTTCTACTCCTGGTAAGTCTGGACACTGGTCTGGATTACTACCATCGGCCTCATCGCCATATCCATCACTATCACGATCCCTCCACTGTGTAGAATCGTTAGGGAACGCATCAGCCGTGCCAATCGGCGGTACAGAATTAGATGAGTCGGGATCAGACCAACCGTCTCCATCACCGTCCGGGCAACCGTTCCGGTCTTGATCGGATTCTCCAGAAACAGATGGGCAATCATCTGGAACTACACCTTCCGCATTGTCACCGAAACCATCGCCATCAACATCAGTCCACTGTGTTACTTCGGTTGGGAACGCATCCTCAATGTCATCGATGCCGTCACCATCACTATCAACACCAGCAAGAACACAACCAACATCGTCTACTGCTGCCCCAAGAGTTGTGTTTGGACAATCATCAAGATCATCTGTGATGCCGTCTCCATCTGTGTCACGCTGTGAAGGAGCGCACCCATTAGAATCTACATCGTTCGCTGATAAACTGGTCTCAGCACAAAGATCGTCTAGATCGCGTACTCCATCACCATCCGAATCAGCATTCTTCTGAATATCACTACAACCGTCTGAATCAACCGAAGTATCGGAAGTGGTTCCTGGACAAAGATCAACAGGATTTAGGATTCCGTCGTTATCATCATCACGCTGCGCATCTGAACACCCATTCTGATCAACAGATGCTCCCGAAGCAGTGCTCGGACAGAGGTCGGATTCGTCGGCTACACCATCTACATCCGCATCATCAATTGGAGCTGGACAACCATCACCTGGAATACCATTCAAGACACCCGGAACACCCACACATTGGTCACCGCCCTGCTCTTGAGGGAAATCCCCGAAACCATCTCCATCCTTGTCACGCCACTGTGCCGGATTATCTGGCAGTGCATCCCCACGCTCGTTTACACGTAGTCCAGTGTTCTCATCAATATCGAATGAATAGAGATTGGAATGACCATCCCCATCTGTATCCAAACAACCCCAACGGTCCAAGGAAGAATTTCCAGTCACTGTTGGACAATCATCGCTAAGATTTGCTTGAGGAACCCATTGGCCAACTCCTCCGGCCCGTGTCGCATTGAGGGCGGGATCATCCCAATTGTCACCATATCCATCGTTGTCTGTGTCGGACCATTGCCATCCATCTGTTGGGAAGGCATCTCTAAGGAAAGCACCAATTGAACTGTTGTCACCGAAGCCATCCCCATCTGAGTCAGCCCACTGCTGATGGCACAAGGTTCCACAGGTGTTCTCGGGTGAGGTATCTGTTGGGCTCCAAGGCCACATATCCGCACCATCATCAATAGTCCAAGCATCATCATTTGCCGTGCTTGTCGCCTCAGTAGGGTCACTATATCCGTCACCATCGCTATCTACACAACCAGCTCGATCGTGTATACTCAGACCTAACAGCCCTGGACATTGGTCACCATCTGGATCGGAGGAATTGTCACCCACACCATCACCATCTGCATCGACCCATTGTTTTGGATCATCAGGGAATTCATCAGCTAAGTCAAAACCACAGCAATCAGGACCGTGGTTATCTCCAATACCATCGCCATCTGCATCCCTCGCTTGAAACCAATTTGTGGGTGCGATGTCACCATTGGAATAATCTCCTCCATTGTTAGACCAGCCATCTCCATCGGCATCGCTGCAACCAACTCTGTCGTAGTAAGAATGGCCACCTGTGGAACAATCGTCGTTGAAGTTCGACCAACGATCGTTGTCTACATCTCCACATCCTGTATCACCATACAAACTGCTACCCACATCGGTCATGCAGTCATCCATTCCAGGACCAATTGAATTGTCCCCGTAACCATCTCCATCGTAATCGGACCATTGTCCACCTTGTGCGGGTAAATCATCAATGATATCTGGAATGAAATCGCGATCTGTATCAATATCCAAATGGACGGCGATTGAGTCCATTGTTCCAATTGTCTTTCCAAACAACACTATCCCCGATCGATCACCATTACGTTCTATCACAGAAAGGCCTGCAGATGGATCGAAATCTAATCCACTTAGGAGTCCATATGGAGTCTCAAGAGAGCCATCTGAACGGATTCCGAACTCCATCAGAGAAGAATTTCCTTGCAACGCTACTGATTCCACATAAGATGACAGAGAAGAAATTGAACATTCCAACATATTTGACAGAGAAATTGGACATATCAGGGAGTTAATGGTAGGGTCACCGTAACTCAAATGGAAATACTGTGAGGACAAGTTAGTTCCATCCAAAGTAATCGAGGACCCATTATGGCTAGACCCTACAAATGTCCAGTTGAATCGTTCCTCGAATTCCGTCGAGTTGTTTGAGAAATCGATTATTATCCCAAAACCACTAACATTCACAGCAAGCAGAGACTCACCATAATCCGTCGAGAAGGTACGCAAGTGTAGGTAATCATCCATTTCTGAGAGATTGTGAACTGTCTCATTCGATATCGTCCAAGCATCAGCGTCAAATCTCAATGTTCGGAGTCCATCCGATGCAACGTAAGTTACGAGGGTTTCATTTGACGAGGAAATTCCCGCTACATCGAAATGGGAGTAGTTCGCTTCCCCTACAGGACTGAGAGCGATTGAATCCCACCCACTTGAATTCCATTGAGCCGCCATCAATGTAGAATCATCTCGCCAAAACATTAGATTGCGCTCAAGGTCGACAATCGGAGTTCCATTCAACGAGCCAAGTGAAGGTCCAGAAGATATTTCGAAGCCCGAATTCGTGGCATTTGCGAATCGAATAAGCGAACTACCTAACATGTAACTAGTCCTCAATTCACCATTTTCACTAACGATTGCCTGAGGCGAAGAACCAGCATCACCAATCGATTCGATCGTCGCTATGGATGCAATATGCCCCACATCACGACCCAAGCAAAGTGTCCCCTGATTACACTCATACACAACTACAATACGGCCTGATTCAGTAACGTCAATCGCCGCATCCTCAGAATCAAAAATGAGGCGCTGGGACCATTGGCCAGTGGATGTGAATAATTCATCGGGACGATCTAAGATAACGAAACCAGAATCTGTATGAACACCAATTACTGAACGTTCACTTCCATCAATCACCAAATCAAGTGAAGTGAAAGTTTGAGATTGTCCAAAAGGACCTGTGATACTTGCTATCTCAAGATCGAGATGCTCATGGATAGGAAGATCTCCTTCTCCCACGAAGACCCATTCCTCTTGAGCGTCATCATCCAAATCAGATACACGAACGACATCAGAAAGATCGCCCATTTCATACAGTCGAGGAGTAGAAAGAAGGCCAGTTGAAGAGCCCCACAAAAGAGCGAGATCGCCATCGTTACCAACACCTGGACGAATTGCCCAAACGTCATCATAACCATCACGATCTACATCCCCTGCTGCAGCCATTTGAACGCCTAAACGAGAGCCTGCTGATGGGCCAGAAATCGTCTGGTTGTAATTGCTACCAAAACCGGATGCACTGCCAAACAAGACATGTAATGCTCCAACTGAACTTGGGCCTGCTGAATCAACATAAGGCTCACCGATTCCAAGATCATCGAAGCCATCCCCGTTTACATCGCCTATGATTCCCATAGAATATCCTAGGAAAGTACCTTGGAGAGTTCGTGTCCATGTAGATTCAGGCGATGTTGAATGCCCAGTCGCCCCACCAGTATGCAAATCAACACGACCGTATCCAGTAAGGTCGGTTAGCCCTCCAGCTGAGGATACTACCATGTCATCGAAACCGTCATCATCAATGTCGCCAAGGGGTTCAATTGCCCAACCATACTGTAGATTCGTTCCACTGCCGGTCAAAGTAAGTGAAGAAGAAGTTGGAGGTGATGAACCTCCATGAAAGATGTAGATACGCCCAACGGATGAATCTGAACCTGATTCTTGACTTGCAAGGACCGCCCAATCCTCATATCCGTCATTCTGCACGTCACCGATAGGGACTATCTTCGCTCCAAATCCAGAGCCTTCATTTCCAGTATGATTCCAAAATAACTGCAGGCTACTAATTGATCCGAGATGAATCTCAGCATTACCCTCTCCCGAACTTCCAAGTAACAAATCATCGCAACCATCTTTGTTAATATCAGCAACATCAGCATAGTGATCGCCTAGATTTAGGGTAATCGTGGAATCTGGTAATGAGTTCAAACCACTCGTTCGTCCATGATAGATGCCGACCTCATCGTCTGTAAGTACGACAATGTCAGTAACCCCATCACAATTGAAATCACCTTGATTCAATCTTGGAGATGTATCATTTTCGTCTGGATCCGAAATAGTGCTAACAGGATCGATTGTGATTCGACCCTCGCGTCGACCACTCAAACTTCGAGCGAATTGGATTAAAGTCTCATTCTCTCCAGCATACACCGTTTGGATATCGTCGCCTTGGCCAGCATCATCTAGAGGCGCCCCTATGTAGGCACCTGCATCGATATTCGTCATATTCATCGAAGGCCATTCAGCAGTACGAATCAAACCTGAGACCTCATGCAATATACGAATTGAATTTCCTTCTTGACGTGCGGAAAAGCCCTCGATTGCAGATTCGATTACGGACTCATGCTCCCAATAAGTCGAGGTATAGTAGGACGCATGTAGGTGATTTGTACCAGATTCCATCCACAGAACAAAATCCGTTCCAGCACCTCCGGTAATATCCTCATCTCCAGAGAGAATAACAAGGTCAATAGGAGCGCTAACAGTTCCAAATCCCGTCACTGTCCTCACATGCCAGTCCTGAAAATCCACATAGTGATGTGGCGTATCTATTGCAAACTTCAACTCGTTAGTCGTGACATCTAGGTAAGCAATCCTAGCACGCTCTCTAGCATCTAACTCGATGTCACAGGATTTTCCTACAACATTCGTCGCATGATCATCAACGATGGTTCGAACCACAATACCCGTCGAATTCAGATGGAAATACTCCAACGAACCCGAGGTTCCGTTGTGTACACATGCATGCACGCCACCAAAGCGATCGAGAACCATGTCAAGGTCCGAATAATCATCCGAATGGGTAGTATCTCCCCTATCGAGCAAATGGAGAACATCGAACTCTCTGAGAGACCGTGTTGATTGAACTGTCCAATCAACTCCGAGATGAGTGATATCCTCACCTGCTAATTCCTCGCCCCACTCATTCGTCGGGAGTGGAGCT
This sequence comes from Methanobacteriota archaeon, assembly GCA_002712285.1. Lineage (GTDB taxonomy): Archaea > Thermoplasmatota > Poseidoniia > Poseidoniales > Thalassarchaeaceae > MGIIb-N2. The sequence continues at coordinate 15,992 of PATC01000024.1, read as the reverse complement.
TGGATTGTTGCACTATGCGATGATTCATCCTCTAGAGCAGAAGGTGGCTGGGCGATTGGGGAAAGCACAGACAGTAACATCAGAAGAACGAGAAGACGCCCCTTCACCACTTTCACCGCCGTATGGCCGCACGGCCACAGTGCGTCTACTCCCATCCATGTCCTAAAGGGTTCAGCCTTGACGCCTCTTCATCGGATAAATCAAGGCGTAGGACCTCTGGTTCGATACATGACAACACTCCTCTGTTTACCCGGGAAGGATTGGGGCGAAATCCATGTACCTCCACATTCTCTTTCAATCGGCGTGGATTCTGGGGCTGACAATGCTCTTGATTTCGGTATAGAGTGCAGTTTGATTATTGGAGATCTTGATTCAGTCAATCGAATGCGTCATCCAAATGCGGAATTCATTGAACTTCCTTCACAAGAGAAAAATGATCTGCAGAAGGCATTGAGTTTCTGCTTAGATCGAGGTTGGACCAATATCACAATCATCGGGATGCGTGGAGGACGTCCAGATATGGAGATAGCCAATATCGCCGCCGTGATGACTGCTGATTCCGCACTTCAGATACAGATGATTCATTCTGACATGCTCGCTTTCCGTGTTAATCAAAAAAATCCAATGGATATAGTTGCACCAGTTGGAACCGAGGTATCCATTTTCACAAACGCCCCCACCAAAGTTCAGACCTCGGGATTAGAATGGGAAATTAATGGGGATCTTGAGCCGGGTACGAGAGGTCTTTCGAATATCACAAAAGAGGTAAGTTTCACGATTAAGAGTGAATCAAACATCTTAGTGTTTGTAGGTATGAATCAGCCTTCAAACGGAACCCAAGCCGCCTGAGTCCCATCCCACCAATCCATACGACCATCCGGATGTTGACGCCAGGTAATTCCTTGTGGGTCGGTATAAGTCGGCAACTCATCTGTGGGTTCATCCGCTGAATCAATCTCAGGAGGAGGTGCAAGAATACCCTCCTCAAGGGAACTCATTGAATCGCGAGGGCTTCGGCGCATTACAAGACCAACAAACACACCAAGCAAGATTCCAATCAGAACACCTCCGCCAGCAATAGCCCCAGCCGAAGCTTCCACATTCATGAACAGTGGAACCGGCTCGTAATCATCTCCACTGGAAGCATCCGGCCAGGTCCCATCATCTGTTATGTTCCCGAGCGTAGGATCATTGGAATCAATTGGAGGGAGACGTACTAAATTAACACCCATTTCAGTCGCCTGCATCTGTGCATTTGTCGCAATTACACGAATCTTATGCACGCCTGGCACCCAAAGACCACAATCAATGTCGTTGATATTTGAGGTCTCAGTCTGCTGGCCCCTCGGATCAGTTACAGTCCAAGCATAAGTGAGCATGGATGTGGAATTCTCATCAATCACGGCTTCAACAGCACAACCAGTACCCATTCTCTCATTGTCCCCAGTTACAATTAGCTCAAAAGCGGGCGCTGGATGATTCAGAATAGTTACATCAAGAGATGTTGAGGCCCCGAAACCAAGGCCGTTAGTATACTGCATGGATACCGTATAATCTCCTGCTGGCCATCCGCTGCAATCGATTGGAGCAGTATCATTCAACACCTGCCATGGGACCCCTGTCAAGGAAACGACTCCCATCTCATCATAATGCTCTCCTACTTCATCAGAGAATGTTCGTACGATGGAACATGCTTCACCCGTGAATACCTCGGATCTTCCCTGGAACTGAAGGTCTAGGGCTGGTGGATTCAGTGCGGCTGTCAAATCGTAAGTTCCGAGAAGTTCCTCGTAAACAATGACTTCCATATCATGATCCCACACTCGAAGATGTAGCGTATAACTCGCCATCTCCCATGCTTGAATATCGATTGAACCAAACTGAGTATCTCCCGGAGCAAGAGTTAGATTATTCCAAAATGGTAGTACAAGACGTCCAGTTTCGGCAACGACCTGAATGCCTGCACTTGATGCAGCGGATGCGTTAACAGCGTAAATTACACGAAGCATATCGGCCTCTCCATCGTTGTCTAAATCCATTGGATCTACACGGCTCTCACTGAGCATTACACTGGAATCAGCCATTGCTGTGCTTGCTGATAATGGTAGTAAAAGAACTGAAAGAATCAGAGCAATGAGAACACGGCGCATCATGGATCACCTCTTCTACGACCAATGATCATCACAAATAATGTCAGAGCGAACATTGTGAAGGGAATAAGATACGTGAACAAGGAAGCTGTTGGATTGGAAGCCATCAGCATTAGTTGGGCGTTTGTGAAGCCAAACTCATCAGAGTACCCGTCGCCATCACCATCAGGACAACCCTGTAAATCGATGGTGGAAGAACCCGGTGTATTCGGACAATTATCACGGAGTGAACCGATTGCATTATCCCCAAATCCATCACCATCCGCATCTGCCCACTGAACACGGATTCTAGGGAAAGCATCCGCCGTTCCATTCGGACTTGCCCCCCATTCGTCATCGGGATCACTGTAGCCGTCATTATCTGTGTCTGGGCAACCAAGTCGATCTAGCAGACTGACTCCAGCAGATAGTGGAGCGTTTGGACAAGAATCGGGCATATTGCCGTCAGGATTGTCACCGTAAGTATCACCATCTGCATCTTCCCACTGTGTCACATCATTCGGGAAGCGATCTCCTAAATCGCTCCAACCATCGCCATCGGTATCAGGACAGCCATACCGGTCATCTTGACTCGTACCCGGTGTCTCTCTGCATCGATCTGGATTAGTACCAGTTGGTTCGTCACCGTAACCATCACCATCGAGATCTCGCCACTGAGTGTGGTCGTCTGGGAAAGCATCAGCAAGACCAGATGGATGAGAAAGCCAGCCAGAATCAACCTGAGGATCGCTGGCTCCATCGCCATCTGAATCCGGACAACCCCATCGATCAATTGTTGATGTCCCTACAGTTACTTTGCAAGCGTCGGGTCTCCAAGCAGATTCAGATTGATTGTCTCCGTATCCATCGCCATCTGTGTCGGCCCATTGACTAGCTTGATCATTGAAGGCATCCGCAAATCCACTAGGATGAGCAGGCCAATCCTCATCAGGATTACTGTATCCATCGCCATCGGCATCAGGACAACCATAACGATCCATTGTAGAAGTCCCAGCACGATCCATACAAGCATCTGGATTTAGACCACTGGAATTGTCACCATATCCATCTGAATCCATATCTGCCCATTGGCTAGGTTCAGATGGGAAATAATCCACCTGTGTTGCTCCAAGACCTTGGTTATCACCCCAACCATCGCCATCACTGTCGTCCCATTGAGATGGATTATCTGGGAAAGCATCTGGAGAATTTCCTTCTAAATTGTCGCCGTAACCATCCAAATCACGGTCAGCCCACTGAGTGGCATCATTAGGGAAAGCATCTGAGCCATTCTCTGCTCCCCATGATGTATCAGAATCTGACCAACCATCTCCATCTGAATCAGGACAGCCAATACGGTCTTCCATAGAGCTACCCCACCTCAGTGGACAAGCATCAGGCTCAGTAGCGCCTTCATAGAATACTCCAACACCGGCCTCTGCTCTACTAGCATTCCAGTCGATATTATCCCAATTATCACCATATCCATCGAGGTCATAGTCCGACCATTGAGTCGGATCAAATTCGAAAGCATCCGCACCATCAGAAACATTCCATGACTCGGTCGAGAAAATTGCGGTTGGGTCCGGATCAGACCAACCATCTGCATCGGAATCTCGACAGCCGTATCTATCCTGATCTGAGTTCCCAAAGTACTGTGGGCAATGATCGGGCATAGTTGCAGGAGCCGGATTGTCGCCATATCCATCGCCGTCACCATCGCTCCACTGTGTACCATCAGTCGGGAAACGATCTCCCGTATCGGACCATCCATCAGAATCACCATCGGGGCATCCCTTACGGTCCTCAGTTGATGTTCCTTGAACATCATCACAATCATCCTCTGAATTTACAAAACCGTCCTCATCAGTATCTCGATTCGTGGTATCAACAGAGGGACTGATTGTATAATCAAAATCATCACGAGCACATGTAGAAAGTGACTTCACCATGATGTACCATGTTGTGGGGCCAGTATGGGACCCCCAGTCAGAAGAGGAAGGGTTCACTAGAGCAGATATACTTGCAGAACCACTGCTAGAGAAGTCCTGATCAAAATGCTTCTGATCACGTTCCATTACTCCATTGACATCTTGGGCATCCCAGATTTGCACCTTACCCTCCCAATGATCGGTCCCAAAACATCCGAACAAATCGAAGCCATAATCTCCTGTTGGTGAGGTTACATCAATCTCAAGGCGATCGCCATTCAAAATGTCAATCGTCCACCAATCGGTTGAATCTCCGTCATGATCTACCGCGTCCGAAGAACTGCTCCCATCAGTGAGAACATTTGCAGTACTCCAATCATCATCTGCAATTGCCGTTGGAAGTAAAGAAACCAGAAGACAGAGAAGTAATGCGGACGCTGAAAAACGTGACAAAATGGAATGACGGAGGGGCGCCTTACTCCGGCCGACGCCGGCGGAACGGTCCACAATGAGGTGCCCCATCATGACTTCACAAATGTCCCCGTGTAAATCAGTTGTGTGGAAGATTAACCAAAGAGTTTGAAGTGATTTAGGAATGGAATGCATTCAAATCAAAACACTGAACCCGCAATTCATGGGTGAAACGCTACCTGTTCATGTCACGGTCGTCATTCCGACCCGAAACGAAGAAGCTGCAATTATCGACACGATTCGTTCCGTACCCAACGATGGGTGGTGCGAGAAACTAGACTTCCTGGTCATCGATGGGAATTCAACAGACCGAACTCGTGAACTTGCAGAAAGTGAGGGAGCTACAGTATATCTTGAGGAACGGAGAGGTTACGGCCGGGCTTACAGAACCGGTTTCGCAATGGCTCCTGGCGAAATTATTGTCACAATGGATGCAGACTGTACCTATCCTGGAGAAGAAGTCCCCGGATTGGTTCGAAAACTCGTTGAAGAGGATCTCAAATTCATCACATGTGATCGACTACGTCGTGCTGAAAAGGGCGCTATGTCAGGGTTACATGGATTTGGTAACTGGGGATTATCGGTCACAGCTAGAATGCTGTTCTGGTATGGTATCCATGATTCACAAAGTGGAATGTGGGTTTTCTGGAAGAATATCATGGAGGATGACAAGATGCGACCAACACACGATGGGATGCCTCTGTCGGAAGAAATGAAAATTAATGCTCGACGTGTTTTCGGAAAAAAGAAGGCGATCGAAGTAAGCGTTCCATACCGTGTCCGTGTCGGTGATGCTGAAATTAACACGTGGGGTGATGGTTGGCTCAATTTCCGTTTCCTTTTCGCTAAGAGATTCGGAATTAATCGAACGAAGACCGAATGGGGACCATAATCAAACATTGTCCCAGTCGAGATCACTACCACGCATCTTACTGGCTGCGTCCTCTACTGAATCAGATGTGTCCATTACATCTGCATTCATTGTAGACATTGCCGTATCTGCTGCACTAACCTCAGTTGTAGCATCCCATCCAGCCTTAGCACTTGCAGGAGTACCTCCCCATGACTCAATCATTTCAAGATCACGAGCAAGTGCACGTCTACGATTGAACATGATTAATCCACCAAGAAGAATTACTACAATTATCACACCTCCAATTATGGTGGTTAAATCGCCACTAAGTTCCTCAAGAAGACCACCAGAATCAAGCGCCCCCTCTACATTGATTGTAATCGCAACTGTAGGAGACACGGTGTCTCCATCAGTCGCCCATGCCTCAAGACGCGCGTAGCCTCCACCGTTCGGAGTCCACAATACTGAACCAGACCAGATACCATCACCGGCTACCTCATCTACTCCAGTTCCATTGTCATTAAGTTGGACTGTAGAGCCAAGACCATCCTTAGCAATCCGAGCCTGAACCTGCCCTGTTGTTCGATCTGGATCATCAAGTACGACAGTGATGATGACATCTGTAGTTTCATCAGCACGGATAATCTTCGGGTCATAAGAAAGTGAACCCAACATCGGTGAACTCGAGCCAGCAGTGATGTTGACCATATCGGTGCTGATACTCCCAAGTGAATCAATTACTGTGAGATGAATTAGGTGAATCCCTGGCAACGGCTCATATGTTAGATTCGGTTGTGTTGAAACAACCGTTCCCATAGGGGCATCGATTCTCCACTCGTAACGAATAATGTCATCATCATAATCGTATGATTCTGCGCCTATGAATTCAAGTGACGCACCCGGTGGAGCGTAAGTTCCTTCGGTAATATTTCCGATGACTGCAACTGGAGCTGATGGATCTACACGAAGGGATTGTTGATAGATTCGGACTGCGCCAGTTTCGTCTTCCAAGGTGAAGGTCAAGGTATGGTCGCCAGACACAAGATAATCGTTGTACCAATAATCGATTGTACCGTTCTCAAGAATCGGATCAGCGTGCAAATCGCTCATAATTGTCACAGTGAAGTTATCGCCATCTGGATCGAAGGAGTTACGGAAATCAAAGAGTACCGGTCCATCACTAGATACACTGATTCCAGGAATGGGTGAATCGAGAATCATAATGGGTGCGCTAGCACTCACTTCGATTCTTACCATGGCTCTTACTGGGGAGCCTGAACCATCATCAATAGACAATGTGACATCATGAATCCCTGCAGGTAATCGCGTATCGAGAATCCAATCGCTACCCAGAGGCTCAGCAAGTAAGTTAGAAGTCCAGAGAACACTAACTAAATCGCCACCTTGGCCCTCGTATCCATTACAGACAAGGACAACGAATGATTCGTCAGGACAGGTCATATCCCAGTCGCCAGAACCGCTACCATTGAAGCGAATCAATTCTGCAGAATCCGTAGTCATTCCAGTCAATGGAGAATCGATGATTGCGACCGAGGGGGTGTTGTTAACCGTGAGTAGGATATTCAACAAGGCCTCCTGCCCTATGTGCCCAGCATAGGAATCGCCTACGCCGAGAGTAATTGTGTGTACGCCAGGAGAAAGATGGCCTACCCACATACCATCAGGCGGGGCAGAAGTCTCAGTGAGTAGATGTGCTGAACGGGACGTTAAGAGATCACCATCGATTGAGGAATGGAATCTATAGACTATCGAATCTCCTTCAGGATCTGTGGTTCCTAGGGCATCGAGAGTCACGAGAGATGAGGATAAATCACTATCACGAGAAACTTGGATGGCAGGATGGGGCAATTCGTTGTATATCTCGACGGTCCAAGAATATGTTATGGAAGGATTCAGTCCATCACCGATGACAAAAACGAGATCGAAAATATCTGATGGAGAATCCTCGAAGGAAACATTGTACTCCAATGGACATGAAGGAGCCATGCAATCTCCAGGATCGTCAGCCCAGTTAGAGAACGAGACATCTAAACTAGTCGTAAATGGCATACCTTCCGGATCAATGGAGGCAGAGGCATTGAGATGTAATACCTCAGTTCTTGCTAGTAGTATACGGTTCGTAGCATCCGCAGGAGGATCAAGAGCCATAGAAATAGACGGAGGAAGATTCGTCAGTTCGATACTCCGCGTTTCATTTGCACAATTAAACGAAGTATCGCACACCTCTAGAGTAATGTCATGGTTTCCATCTGAGAAACAGGCTGGTATCTGATCGTTTACGATGAGATTCGAACCATTATCGCCACTTGATGAAGAGCAAGCTTGGTGGAGATCCCCATCGATGTTGCTCATCCAAGTGAAAGTCAAAGCTTGGGATTCTAAATCCCAAGATTCTGTAGCATTGAACACTACTTCTCCACCGGATGGGAAGACCTCCTCGTCCACAGGCGTTGACCAGATGATTAGTGGAGCTTGATCTGGGAGGACAATCTCACAGATAACATTGAGATCATTATTGAGCGCTGTCGGTCCAGTGTCGTTACGCACTGAAGCATAGAGGCAACCTGTCCAGAACTCGTTGACAGAAGTGCTACCAAGTGCATCAGTTCTCATCCCTACAAAGGGACCTAGAACCATGTTGCCTGCGTAAGGCAATGTCTCAGTGACATCCGATTCGGTGTGATCGAAGGATAAGTTGACCTCTGCGTTTGGCAACCCGAACCCATTCTGGTTCACTGCCCATGTATGGACTCGCCACATGCGATCGAACTGTGCCGTTCCACCTAGGTTGAGAGCCGGGGGGGCACCTGATGATATCCACTCGACATGGCTGGTAGTACTCACCCCTGGCTGATTTAGAGAAAGGTGACTAGAATCCAACATACCATCGAAGGAGACAATACTAGACTGGATGGTCATCGCCCCCGTGCATGCGGAGATATCGCTCGAAGTAATGGAAAGGGCACTGTGAGCCGTCAAACTGAGACAGTTCGGTCCACCTAGGGTAGAGCTAGAAAGAGAGGACGCTAAGCCAGATGTTCCAGTTCCAGTCCAGAACATACCGCTATGATTGCCTTGAAGATTCAATCCATTGATGCTTGCATCGCTTGAACCAATTGATACAGCATGTGTAGACGATTCTTCTTGATGGATCGACATGCCGCGAATCGTCACAACACCCGTTCGAGTTAGACCACTATTGTCGACACGTAAAGCAGGTCCAATACCAGCCGGAGTTACGATTGTATGATTCTCAAGGACTACATCAATACTTGAACTGAGCATCACGCCTCCCTGAGCATCGTCAATACTGGTACAGGTACGGCAGGTGACATCTTTAGTCGGAGCAGTCAACGTGTTCGATTCTTCGTAGAAATAACCGACTCCATCAGATACACCACTTGCAGAACCTCCGTTTCTTGCCGAAATCACATTTTCCAATAGAACGTTGTTTGCATCGAAAATATGGACGCCATTTAAGCCGTTATCTTCTACAGTGATACCCTCCACTTCAGGATGTGACTCACGGATGTAGAGTCCAACACGACTACTGTTATCCACAGACCAGTTTGTTCCACGTAGACTCGACTTACGTAGATGTATTCCGTTTGTAGCTGCATCAGATACAGATATGTCATCGAAAGTTGGTGCCCAATTTACTGAACGCAAATAGATACCTGAGCCAAGATTAGGATCGGATGCGCCAACCTTACCTGAACCGTTGACGGTCAAATTTCTGACAGTAGTAGATGAGCCCATCATATAGCCCCTGAAGCCAATACAATCGTTATTCTCAATGAGGGCATTCTCAATGTAGACACCAGATGTGTTGATGTTCAAAGCAGCCGTACAAAGGCCAGAAGCTTTGGCATTCGGACCACCAGTACCACGAACCGTGAGACCCTCAAACTGGGCATTCATGGGTATATTCGCATACAGAGAATGGTTGTAACGTTCGACGAAAACGCCGACATACATTGAATTCTCAACGACAGTATCACGGAAAGTCGGCCGTGTCACCCCGGTTTCAGTAATATGACGTACATATACACCATGATCTGAACGATTCACTGTGAGATTCTGGAACAAGAGGATAGAGTCTTCAACCCATACACCTGCAGAAATCGACTGTGTTGCCAAACTCACATTGTGAATATGTGTATCTCGAATAAGTCCACCAGAACCACCCCAGACATTGATTCCACGAGTAATCGCATCATTAACTTGTAATCCTGTAACAACTGGAGCAGAACCAGCTCCAATGGATAAACCTAGACCATATCGCCAAGTATTGGCAAAGCCATGAAGATCTTGTCCAGCCTCATCAATGTGCAGATTAGTAATCGTAGGTGTTGCAGAACTGAATAAATCAACACCTACGTAATCCGGATCTAGAATTGTCAAATTATCGAGTAAGGGATTACTACCGTAAATTGTGACCCCATAGTCGGCATTCTGAATTGTAAGATTACGAACTACTGAACCGAAACCATTCGATGTTGTATTGAACTGCAAACCTTCGTGAGATTGTGTGGAAATACCAGAGGTAATTAGCACCGGGGACACATCATTACCTAGGACACTCAAACGGCCATCTACATACAGACGTGCACCTAATGACATTTCGATGGTAGTCCCAGGCTGTATCCTAAGTTCATCTCCTGATGAAACCGTATAGGAGGATGTAAGTTGGACTGTTCCAGACCAAGTCGTTACCGCACGAGACTGAACAAAGATTTGCTCTCTATTTTCCTCAAAATCGAGTTCTTCCGGTTGGAATACACCAATCCAACTTGCCGTCAAAAACAAGGCTACGAGTAAACATGCCTTGCCTGACATGAGTAGGAAACCGGATACCAACATGAATCAATGCACCGGTTTCCTGATAGAAAGAGAGGTTGAGATTAAACGCATAGTTCAAAGACAGGTGAAGGCCGGCTCAATATGGGAATAGTATGGGAGCGGCCTTCGTGCTCATCAAGACTCATCCGGGTCGAGAACGTGACGTATACGTCTCCCTAGACAATCTTGAAGCTGTTTTAGAGGTCCATGTCCTATATGGTGAACACGATCTCATTGTTAGAGTAGGTACCGACAATCCCAAAGAACTCGCTCATATTCTGATGAATACATTCCGTACTATTGACGGAATTCGAGACACTGAGACGCTTATTACGGTGGACTATTGAGGGTGAATATATGGCTGCCATAGGATTTGTTCTGATTAAGACACAGACAGGTTCTGAAGCGGTCGTTAGAGAAGAATTGGAGGCTATCGAACTCGTGGAAGGTCGATGGGGAATCTTCGGTTCTTTCGATGTGCTCGTAAAAGTCGTTGCCGATGACGAGGTTGAACTCACTCGATGTATCATGGAACAGATTCGAATAATCAACGGAGTCATCGATACTAGAACTCTGATTGGATCTAGAATCTAATCAAATCAATCGATGAACGCGTTCAATCAATTCGGATGCTGCGCGTGGGCATTCAGCACGTTGTAAGTGATGAACTGCTTCCCGAAGAGCAGGAATTCTTCGAGAAGGATCAGTACGAGCAATAAGACGCCAGCGAGAAGCTAGCAAGCGGCGACCTAGTGGTGTCAAATCGGGAATCTGGAGAAGTGAAGAGCGTTCAAAACCCGCAAGAAGCCCTGGAGGTGGATCGAGCATACGATCGAGCATTGAATGCATTAAGCGACAGCGTTCAATATTGTCAGGTTCAGCCTCAATTCTTGCGACAATCATTGGAACATCATCTGGTTGGGCACGATGAGCATCAAGGCGAAGCCGCATTCGTCTAACAATTGGGTCACGCGTACCTGAGGCAATTGTCAACCGATCAAGAACACTCTGTGCTGAATCGACTTCATTGAGATCAAGGTAGAGGCGAAAACGAGACATCTCATTTGCAATACGTGCGCCTGCTGTCAGTGGGTGTTCTGGGTTCAATGAACTATCGAATGTATCGACAGCATCGAGAAGAAAATTAGCATCTTCACGGTATTTAGTACCAGGAATCCAATCATCAATTCTCCTAACTATACTAGACAGAGTGAAGCGGATTCTTGACTCTTCGTCCATCTGTTCAATGGCAACAGTTTCCAACGTATCCGCAGATGATGTATCACCTTGTACTCGAAGTAACCGTGAACGCAATATATCGCTCATTGGATTCTTAGATAATATCTCTAGATGAGCTCCCGCTTCATTGTATTCAGCACGCTCAATACTCAAACGAGCCGCCTCGAAACGAAGACGTTCATCGCCTCCTGAAGCCTCAAGGGCATCCTCAACGAGAATGATGCCTGCTGATGGAATTGCTATGCTAATTTCTTCCAATACAGGTAAAAGGAGGTCTGCAAGATTGTCTTGATTAGATCTAATTCGGTGATGCATCTCAATCCGACGCGCTCTTCCACCACTTCTTTCAGCCCATTGCATGGCTAGTTCACCATGAATTTTCACACGTTCTTCCGATGGCAATTCAGTTATTCGCACCGTAGCAATGAGTGTCTCTACACCGAAAAGTTGGGAGCGCCAGCGAAGTAGAGCGCGCTCATCTAAGTCAACGAAACCATTCTCATCCTCAACTTCGTTTCCATAAAGAAGAACGGGCTCGAGAATCACGCGATCGAGAACATCATGAGATTGATTAGTTAGGCTCACCAATACATTCTGTTGAACGAAATCATGTACCGCTGTTGTTGCGACAGGGGCTTCTGAATTCGAATCCAAAAGAGCGAGTGCAAGTGGATGACCTCCCAATGCTTCTGCTAAGCTGAGCGCCTCTTCAGGGTCCATCTCATCAGAGAGCATTTTTGCTGCATTCTCTGGCGCCAAACCTTCAACCTTGATTATTGGAAAATCACGAAGTGTATCAGGAACTGGTGCTCGGCAAGCAATTGATGTTCGACCCCTCTCAGTAATTAGGAGAATAAGGTCGAGAACTGCATGTTCGTGTCTTGGATGCAACTCATGAATTCCATCTATGATTACGATATCTTCGGCACCAAGCATTCCGACAATCGCTTCTTTGTTTTCTGGGGCGTTTAACCCAAAGAGATCATGAGCAATACCTCGTACATCACTGTCCATATCCAGTTGAGCCCATCGGACCTTGTGGCCTTCCGTAATGGCAGAATGGGCCACTTCTCTGAGTAGTGACGTCTTTCCAATTCCAGCAAGTCCGGTTAAAACAAGTGTATCCCCTGAGATGAGACGCTCAAAGATTTTCGAAACCATAGAATCTCTGCCTACGAGATCAATCCTATCTGGAGCAGAACCAATAATCTCACCATGAGATTCTATCGTCTGTTCAGAAAAAGACGATGCACGTCGACGTCCTTCAGATGTCGGATGTACAACCGTACGCTTACGTGAACCACCCCCGATTACATGTGCCTGACGAGTCAAAATTAGTCCCGATTCCTGCAGATACTTGAGATGCGTATGTAGGGCGGATCTGACTACACCGAGTCGCTCACTCAACCCCGGCAGAGAGGCAGTCCGCGGCACATCCCAAGCGCTTGCTAAAGACTCTGACTGCTCCGAAAGTAAACGGAGAAGGCGGTCAGCGAGAGTGAGCGGCACATTCTCTCGAAGAAGGCGGGAGTTCTTGAGTGTCCGCGCGGTGGTAGACCCATGCCGGTGGATGCTCAGGGTCTTGACCTACCGGCAAAACCTGGAGTATATCTGTTCAAACGTAACGATGAACGTGTGATGTACGTCGGTAAAGCGACTGTTCTACGTGATCGGATTCGCTCATATTTCTCTAAGAATCCAGACCGAGCAATGATTCCTTTACTTGTCGAAGAAGCGGATTATGTAGATTGTATAGTAACTCAAAATCCTAGTGAAGCGCTAATGTTGGAACGACAACTAATTCGCAAGCACAAACCCAATTACAACTCTTTACTCAAGGATGACAAATCATACCCTTTCATTGCTATAACAAACGAAGAATTTCCTAGAATACTCTACACTCGACACCCTCCTACGGATGCTAAGATATGGGGGCCTTTTCCAGATGTAGGAGCTGCTAAGAGAGTTATTCAGGTACTGAGATATGAGTTTGGGATTAGAGACAAGGATTGCAAAGGGAAAGATGGCTGTATGGCTAGACATATCGGACTATGCAAGGGTCCCTGTCATGATCCAGATGGGTATCCGAGTATTGTCAAAGCTGTCACAAGCGTATTAGATGGGGATGCTAGACTACTAATCGAATCTCTACAAAAGGAAATGGATGGAGCATCTCAACGAATGGCCTTCGAAAATGCAGCAAAAATACGTGATATGATTGCAGCCATTCACAAAACATTGTCTCAACAAATCATTCACAGTCGTTTCTACCAAGACTGTGATGCAATCGGATTTTCATCTCACGGAGATATTGGTACTGTAGTAATTCTACATACTAAGGAAGGAGTCATCCAAGGGCAAGTACAGTATCCTCTAATCCATCGAGGAGATATCATGGAATCAATTGCCCTAGTTCTAAGTGAGCATTATGCTTCACGAAGACCGCCCAGAACGTTGCTTCTCCCAACTCCCGTAACTGGGTGGATAGAGCACTGGCTTACTGAGCGTAGAAAAGGCTCAGTCGATATCCGTGTTCCTCAACGTGGCGAATTAGCTAAACTTAGAGCTATGGCGGATTCTAATGCACGAATCCATGCTGAACGCAACGCTAAGAAAAAATCAGGAAGTTTGGAGCAAATGGCTGCTGATGATGCAGCAAAATTACTTGGCCTGGATTCTCTAAATTATATCGTCTGTTTCGATATGGCACAATTGCAAGGTGATGAACGAGTCGGGGCATCTGTGGCACTTCGTAATGGTAGACCTTTGAAAGATGAATATCGCACCTACAAAGTCAAAACTAACGCCCATGATGATCTCAGGATGATGCGTGAAGTTATCGAACGATGGATACGTAAACAAGAGAATTGGCCTGACCTTGTTTTACTAGATGGAGGCGAAACCCATCTGAATATGATGACAGATCTACTCAACGAGTTAGGATTAAGCAATTCTATCAGATATGCAGCACTTGCAAAGAAAGAAGAGACACTTCATCGTCCTGAAGAAGAATCGATAATTCTCGATCAGAGGGGGCGCCTATTCATCCACGCAAGAGATGAAGCACATCGATTTGTAAATCGATTCCATCGTAAAAGACGAGCAAGAACAGCGATTGCTGATCCGCTTGAAGCAGTTCCAGGGCTCGGTGCAAAAAAACTCCAATCCCTTCTCCGTCACTTCGGTGGTAGGAAAGGAATCGAACATGCGACAGTCAAGGATTTAGTCGCAGCACCCGGAATTGGACCTGCATTGGCTGAACGTATCAAAGAATATCTGCAACGATAATCAACGCATCTTCTGCTTCATTCGCCCCTGCATGTAGACCTCCGCAGGATCGTTATCTGCCCAAGGATCTTCGCCCCAACCACCTGATTCTGACCAATCTCCATCCACCGGTATAGGAGCTAATCCATCTTCCAATAGTACGGCCTGAGTATTCTGAATTACTGCACGACGTGCACGCTTCTTCTCTTCCTCTAGGATTGCCCGTTTCTTAGCCCTCCTAGAATGACGACGATACATGAGGAAAATTATGAGCATGGCGAGCGCAGTAAGATAAGGTGTCATCTCAATCAGAATAAATTCGTAGCCGAGCATGAGTGTGAAAGACAAGGTATCTGTGGATTCTGAACAATCCTCAGTCTCACAAAGAGGGACTCGATACGTGACATGTTGTCGCCCATCAATTGTCTCCACAGCTGCGTTACCTTGTTCACTATGTATCTCTGCAACTCCAAGACCACGAGGGAATCCGAGATTGATCTCGACGCCTGGCTTTAGTTCAAGACCTTCGCTAGTGGAACCAACGGATGGAACCTCGGCAGTGTAAACAGGTGCAGCAAAACCACTCATACCACTGTTGACTGCAAGTCCATCTACGAAAGAAGACGCCAAGGATTCCATGATGTTTGCTGAGATTTGAGCCGGATTAGTAACGGTCTCAATACCAAACATCTTACCTTCCATCATTCCAATCCTGATTGTGGTTTTCTCAAGTTTTGCTCCAATGGTAATAGGATTATCATCCGAGAGTTCGGTTCCTTGCAGCTGCGTAAATGGACTAATCTCTGTTACAAGAGAAATACCTGAAAGATCGATTACTAGTCCATTGAATTCGACAGGGATACCTTGGGCCTCTAGGTCTGCCTTAATCTGGTCATTCAGTCCATCCATCTCATCATCAAGATCCTGATTCAATTGTTGAATCGAATCATCGATGTATTGAGTAAGTGCAATTGAGAGATTCTGAAAACCCTGATCTGAAACCTCAAGGTAATGATCTACATCACCCAACGGAAGAATTGGAGCATCTACTAGACCTGTAAGCAAACCACCCTCTCTTTCGTCACCAAGAGCAATGACATGTCGAATGAGATCCGACGGGATTGATTCTACGGAGACATAAGGCACATCATCATCAAGTGATTCAGGGAGACCGATTCGGTGAATATGCACTTTCACAGAAGCCTCAAGATCCATCTCTACCTCTCCGCTGAACTCTTT
>PATC01000023.1 GCA_002712285.1 Methanobacteriota archaeon | reverse complement strand
TTGGACCCTATGTCTATCGAAGAGTGGGGCCATCTCAGTTTCGTAGATTAGCTATGCTTGCTGGTCGAATTGATGCAGAGGAAGCGTTACGGATTGGTATGGTTGATCAGGCCGAAGAAAGTCCTGAAGCGGCGCATGAAGCATTGTCAGCTGTCATTGATGAGGTTCTCAGTACAGGTCCGATGGCTGTAGCGGAGGCGAAACAACTGACATTGGTCTTCGATCGTTGGACAGGTACAGATGAGGAACTTCGACTTTGGACGTTAGATAAGACAAGTGAGATGAGGGGCTCAAATGAGGGGCAAGAAGGTCTTTCTTCGTTTCTGGAGAAGCGTTCTGCAAACTGGAAACCCGAATCGGAGTGAACCCAATGTCACAACTTGATTGGATGAAGGATGCTCCACATCCCATACGAAGTGTCTTAGTTGCCAATCGAGGTGAGATTGCTTGTCGAGTATTACGTGCTTGTAATGAGATGGGGTTGGAAAGTATTGCAATCTGTTCAGATGCGGATTTTGGTGCTTTACATACAGAGGTTGCAGACAGGGTCGTTCATTTAGAGGGTGAATCTCTCGCAGATACTTATCTGAATATTGAGGCCATTATTGCTGCAGCTCGTTCCAGTGGTGCTGATGCCATTCATCCTGGATATGGATTTCTTTCTGAACGTGCAGCTTTTGCTCGTGCAGTCCAAGATGCAGATATCATTTGGATTGGTCCACCAGCCGAAGCTATCGAATCGATGGGGGATAAGGTAACTGCTCGTCGTCGAATGATAGATGCGGGAGTCCCAGTCATTCCAGGTCAAGAGATAATCGATTCTGATGATGAAAATCAGCTCATTGATGCACTTGTGGCTGCAGCTACAGAGGTCGACTATCCTCTTCTTTTGAAAGCAAGTGCAGGAGGTGGAGGAAAAGGTATGCGTGCTGTTCACGAGCCTAAAAACCTCCAGCAGGAGTTTCTTGCCGCTAGAAGAGAAGCACAAGCAGCCTTTGGTGACGGGACTGTTTACATTGAGCGACTGTTGGATGGTTCTCGTCATATTGAGGTACAGGTTCTTGCTGATTTACATGGGAATACAGTCCATCTTTTTGAAAGAGAATGTTCGATTCAAAGGCGTCACCAGAAGGTGGTTGAAGAAGCCCCATCTCCAGTTCTAGATGTATCAACACGATTAGCGATGGGCAATGCCGCCGTTGCAGCGGCTGCAGCAGTTGATTATTCAGGAGCAGGAACAGTGGAATTCCTTCTTGGTTCAGATGGTTCATTCTACTTTCTTGAGATGAACACCCGTCTTCAGGTCGAACATCCTGTAACAGAATGTATCACTGGAGTCGACTTAGTAGAACAGCAGATACGTGTCGCTTCAGGACTCCCACTTTCGTTTACGCAAGAAAATCTCAACATCCGTGGTCATGCAATAGAAGTTCGAATATATGCAGAGGATCCATCTCAAGGGTTCCTCCCTGCAACAGGCCCTTTAGCCGTATTTCGGCCACCAGAAGGCCCCGGAATTCGCCTAGATACCGGGGTAAGAGAGGGGGACGAGGCTCGGATTGATTTCGATCCTATGCTTGCGAAACTTATCGTTCATGGTTCAGACCGTGACCATGCAATTCGTCGTATGGCGAGTGCTTTATCCGAATTTGTTATTCTTGGGGCGACCACTAATATTGGATTCCTCTATGATGTCGTCTCCCATCCTGCATATCGTGCCGGAGAGACTGATACTGGTTTCATACAACGTCATTACCCTGAGGATTGGGATGCCCCAAAACCATCCGATGTATTGCTACTGATAGCAGCTGCAGCTGAGCATCTAGGTATTCATCGTAAGAGTGGAGATATGGCTATGGTAGATGATTCAGGTCGTACTACGCCCAATGATCCGTTTTACCGACTCAATCGGAGGTACCCTTGAGGTGATATTATGGTTGATTTGAAGATGCAGGATGGCCGAATTATTTCGGTCAGTGTTGGTGGAAATCCTCTCTCAATTATCAGGGCACTTGAGGATGGGGGGCCATTAGATCTGATTGTCGATACTGCACGAATTGACTCTCGGCCTTCTCGACTTGTAATTGAGAGGAATGGTATCGAATCAATCGTTCATTGTGCTCGTGTAGGTGATCGATGGTGGATTCATCTTGATGGGCAGGTCCACGTGGTTGATGTGATTGAACCTGGGGCAGTAGATGCTTCAGATTCTGAGGGCGCATTCACCGCGCCTATGCCTGGCAAAGTCCTCGATGTTCTTGTTCCTGAAGGTGCGAAAGTACGGGAGGGGCAGGATCTGATGGTGCTTGAAGCGATGAAGATGGAGCATAGGATTGCTGCAGATCGCGACGGAGTTGTTGTTGCGATTCATTACAAAACAGGCGATCAAGTTGATGCGGGTTCAGTCCTTCTTGATCTGGTTGAAGATGAATAATTCAATTAAAATTCAGTCTTAATTAAATTGAATTTTCCAATTGAAAATTAAAATTACCAATTGGATTTTTCTATATAATTCATTCCACCCATATATGGACGTAATATTTCTGGAATCCTAACTCGTCCGTCTTCTTCCTGAAATTGTTCTATAATTGCAACAAGGGCTCTACTTGTCGCTACAGCAGTAGAATTGAGGGTATGTACCGATGTATTGCCCTCTGCAGTTCGATATCTCATCTTTAGTCGATTGGCTTGATAGTCAGTGCAGTTAGAGCAGGAGACGACTTCCTTGTACGCATCAGCACCAGGTAGCCACGCTTCAAGATCGTATTTTTTTGCTGCTACAGTGCCCATATCCCCGGTACAGATGTCAACTACTCGGTAGTGAAGCCCTAATCCATCCCATAGATCGATGCAGTTTTGCAGTAACTCTTCGTGGTGCTCCCAAGAATCCTCAGGGCGGCAGATAACAATCTGTTCAACTTTAGTGAATTGATGGACACGCCAGATGCCTTTGTCAGATAGTCCATGCGCTCCCACTTCTCTACGGAAGCAGGGACTAACGCCAACCATCTTAATTGGAAGGAGAGATGGCTCAATGATTTCATCCATGAACATCGCCGTGAGAGGATGCTCACTCGTAGCGATTACATAGAATCCGTCAGGCTGAATTCCATACATCACGGTTTCAAAATCTGATAAATCTGTTACCCCTTCGTAGGCCTCTCTATTCATCATTATAGGCGGTTGGACAAGTGTAAAGCCTCGTTCAACGAGGAATTCGATAGTATGTTGCTGTAGTGCCATCTCAAGTCGGGCGAGATCACCTTTCAGGTAATAGAATCTCGAGCCAGCAACCTTCGCAGCTCTGCCTAAGTCAACCCAAGCATTTTGTTCGATGAGATCATTGTGAACCTTTGGTTTGAAAGTAAATTCCGGAATTTGGCCATGCAAAGAACGTTCGATGTTTTTCGTATCATCATTACCGATTGGCACTGATTCATGCAAGATATTCGGTATTCTCATTCTAACTTGATCTCGTTCATTTTCAGCCTCATCAGCTTCGTTGCCAAGTTGTTCAATTTTAGCACCAATATTGGATACTTCTGAGAGAATCCGATTGGCTTCCTCTTTATCACCAGATTTCTTTGCTGCTGCGATACCTCGAGCGGCTTCGTTACGTTTTTTCCGCAGTTGGTCTACTTGGTATCTGAGATCTTTCCAGCGATTGTCTAGATCAATTACTTGATCGATCATATCGTGAGGTAGTCCCCTCCGGTCATGATCGGCCCGAATCATCTCCGGGTTATCTCGAAAGAGGCGCATCTCAAGCATAGCAACACATCGAGGAGGGGGCTCTTTGCTTCAACGGTTCCTCTCATTAGAAGAGGGTGATGTTGAATGCGAGAGCGCTGGGGCCGATGAACAGTAGCGCTGAAATCAGATAACCAAGGATTGATCCACCATTCAGTAAAGGGAGCCCTGCTTGTGGTTTTCCACGAGCAACTTGAGTCATGAGCACCATATATCCACACAAACCTCCAATTAGAGTTCCAAGTGCAACCATAGTAGGTCCAGACCAAATTCCGAATCCACTACCTCCGCTGAGGAATGTCATGGATGAGATGACGAGGATTCCGGGGAAAATGACATCACCAAGTCCCATGAACATCGCATCAGCACTCTTCTTTTTCTGAACTGGCTTAGGTGGAAGAACCTTAGGTACTTTTTCAACGGATCCAGATTGTAACTCAACCTGTGCTTCTGTCTCTCTGTCTGTCATCACTTGATCTCCCTCATCTAGGAAAGAGTAATCTTTGTCTTTTGGAGCAACGAGAAGAATAGGTAGTTTGAGATCAATCATTGTATCTGCTAATGTGAGCATGTGTTTGCTACCATTAACTGCCCAATGGTCGTATATCGCCATGCCAATCATGAAGATGATAACGAGCCATGGAACAAACGATACTCCTAGCATTACACTGACGCCGGCACCCACCAGAATCCCTGCTGTATTGACCACATACCATTCGGGTCTAATGATGAGGGCAATCATCATGAGAATCGAGAAAACTATTCCGATAATATCTGCATATTGAACATCTACACCTCCAATTGTGAATGGAGCCCCTTCAGGAATCACAAACTCCGCTTTAATCCAAGGTGAGGATTGGTTGAGTGTTTCAGTATCCACTAACAGAACCCCATCCTTCAGCACCTCGTGATTCGAAGTGTTTCGATGGATTAGTGCCATCGTAACACGCTCATCTCCTTCGATGATGGTGTTTCTTGACCGATCAACCATCGAACTACCCATGAAAATCCGCAAGTCTGTTCCATCAACAACCCAGAGATCGTTTGATCCACCATCACAACAATCCGCTAACATAAGTCCACGGATAGGCCCCTCGAATGCTTCCGTTAGGTCGATGTTCACATTATCCATGACACTACCATTTGCATGGACGAGAAAAGAGTCAACAGTGCCGTCAGGATAACCGAAAAACAGGCTTTGTGTTTCTGCAGTATCATTAATTGCTTCACCAGGGGTATTTCCGTACGCTATTGCCGAGAATATCTCCCCTTGTAGAGTGATGTTCCATTTTGTTGGTATTTGGGCTGGTTCAAATCCCGCTTCACTCGGTTCAGAAGGAATCTCGATGACGCCTGCCCAGCTTTCACACACTATCAGTAGATGTGATGAACCAATGTGTTCAATTCGTAAAATTGTATTTGGGTCGAATCCTTGTGGCATTACCCACATCCAATTTAGATTGATTGGAGTATCGATTTCTTCAATAGGCTTGAACGGGTCTATCTTGAGAATCCGTTGTCGAACAATATGCCATGCTTCTTGATCAGCATCGACAAAGCCCACAGTACAATCATCTGCATATGTTTCTAGAATGTTACCGGTGGCTGAATCCACTCTTTTCCAAGAGGTGTCATCACAAATCACATAGGAGCCATAACTCTCAACAATCGTAGGCTCTCGTGCTGTTGCGGGTTCTCCTGTTTGGTTTTCGATATTGAAACTCCATTGTATGGTTCCTCCGGCAAGTGATTCCATACTACCATCAACATTTTCGACAGACATAATGGCAGTTGAATTAGTTAGAATTAGTTCATCAGATGCAGATAATTCTTGAATTATCATAGCATCTGAACCGGCTAAAGTCGAGTCCATTGTTGGATCATCGATTGGCATTAGAAGATGTGCCATTGGCGTTACAGAAAATGTTAGAGCTATCCATAATACGAGTAGGATACCAACTTGGATGAACTTCTGCAAGTTCTTTTTCGCTAACCAGATAATGGCGAAAGTGAATATTAGGATGAACATGCCTTCAAGCAGGATAAAACCGGCTTTCGTCTCGGAACCGGGCCCGAAAGCACGCATTTCATCATGGTCATAGAATGGCTGGATGAGTGTCGCGAGTCCGATAGTGGTAACGAACATAACAGCCATACCAATCATCGATGCCCACTGTCCTTTCATAACCTCGGAGAGGGGGGGTTCCTTGGGCGCCATGTTGTAGGGAAGTTCAAATTGCATTTCAGTATATGTTCCTCTAATGGACGAACAAGCCCCGAATTCTGAAACGGTCGAGATGCCAATTCGAGAGTGGTTGGAAGATCGCCGTCATATTGGAATGAAACTTGGTCTTGAGGCTACGATGACTATGCTTTCCCGTCTTGATATGCCGCACATGCATTTCCCTTGTGTGCACATTGCTGGTTCGAACGGAAAGGGAACTACTGCTGCCCATCTTGCTAATTCCTTGACTTTATGTGGGAATATGGTCGGATTATTTTCTTCACCTCATCTATGTCATGTCGAGGAACGGATTCGAATCGATGGCAAACTTATCGATCCAAAGCAGTTAGATCGGGCTCTTCATGCCATCCGAACACTTGCAGCAGATGCTCCAGCAATTGAATTATCATATTTCGAGACATTGTTCCTTGCTTCGATGATTATATTCCGTGCAACAGGTGTAGATCGTGCAGTGATTGAGACAGGTTTAGGGGGCCGATTAGATGCAACGCGTACATGTATCGCAGACCTTACAATCCTAACAGATATATCTCGTGAGCATCGTTCAATTCTTGGAGATAGTTTGAAGAAAATTGCAAGAGAAAAGGCAGCGATTGCTAGACCTGGATCTAAGATGCTTGCACGATGGCCCTATGATAAGGGTGTTAGAAAAGAAATCGAGAAGGCATGTAATAACTCCAAAGGTTACTGGTTTAGGGGTGATCGTATGGAACTTTATTCGTTTGAGGATTCAAATGAAGCAGTTCGTGGATTAAGTGACGGAGACGGCATTCTCATTCCTCTAGGTTTCTTTGATGGACATATGCCGATGCTATATGATAATGCCATGCTTGCTCAATATGCAGCACTTCTGTTGGGTGAAAATCCCCCATTGGCTTCAACAGTCGTAGAGTGTACAACGTGGCCTGGAAGGATGCAGGAGTTTGACGGACCTCACGATATCGGCTTCTTACTCGACTGTGCTCATAATCCGAGTGGCTTGACTCGACTAACAGAGGAACTGATTGTCCGTCGCGGAAGAGAAGAAGATGCAGGTCGATACTTTTGCCCGGATGCCATTGTCTTCGGTGCTACTCAGCAAGATGATATCGATGCTTTCCTTCATCCATTAGTAGAACTCATGGTTGCGATGGATGACCCAATGCTTGTCCTTACTGAACCAACTAGTGGACGAACGCCTCCAATATCCGCTGACAATCTACTTGATTGTGTCAGGCAGCATCATCCAGGTGCCCGAGTACAGGTGCGGCCGAATGTAAGGGTAGCACTCGATGTAGCGATGGAGGAGGCGAGGGCAGGCGCATCGAATAGTGTCCTCGACGGTGTCACCGGAACCGTATGGGCATTCGGTAGCTTGTACCTAATTGGGGACCTCCTTCAACTTCTTGACAAGGATAGTTTCGAAGATCTTCAAAGTCTAACTTCATCTCCTTTTCTTGATGAATGACTAACAAAGCAACCATAGGTTGTAACCTTCCCCGACGATTCGGTGAGTCTGTGAGTAACAAGTGGGATCAGCGCTTCCTCCACCTTGCGGGCCATATTTCTGATTGGAGTAAAGATCCATCAACTAAGGTTGGTTGTGTTGTCGTAGGTTCCGATCGTGAGATTCGGTCTACTGGATTCAATGGATTTCCGAGAGGTATTGAGGATTCTTCAGAAAGGCTCGATGATCGAAATCAGAAGTATCCTCTAATCTGTCATGCTGAAGAGAATGCGATTATGCATGCTGCACGTGTTGGAGTATCTCTCAAAGGATGTGTCGCATATGTTACGTGGCCACCATGTACGCGCTGTGCTCGTTCACTGATTCAAGCCGGTGTCGTAGAAGTTGTATTCCCAGAAAATATCGATGTACCAGAGCGATGGGTTGCTGACTTTGACATGTCTATGTCTATGATGAAAGAAGCAGGTCTAGAGGTTCGGTCTGTTTCTTCAGATGAGACCGAGTGATTCGATTATCTCATCTATTGCATTGTTGAGATTATCCATTCCTGAATCATTTACAATTAGAATATCTGCCAGAGCAGCAGTAGCGTCCAATGCTTGGCCAGCAGAATTTTCTGCGACTGCTTCAGCATCTTCCTGTGCAAGGAAAGAGGTGTAATTTGTAGGGTCGCCTGAACGGCCTCGAATCTGCATTCGTTTCCACCGTAAGTCCGTGGATGCGACGACTTCGATTAATCGAAAACTGTCTCGTGACCTGAGGGCTTTGACCTCGTCGGGAGTACGAATCGAGTCAATCACTGTGGGTATCATAGGGTCGATTTGGTCTAGAAGACGTTCTGCGAGAATGCCAGGTCCACCTTCAGAACGGAGTGTTCGTCCACCTTGAGTCAGGTTTTCTCGATTAATCTCTTGACCATTATCGCGTAACCAAGATCGAATAGCATCCGAGCAAGAACACCCTGTCCAACCACGTTCCACAAGGATTTCGACAATCGTTGTCTTTCCAGCCGCGTTCCGTCCGGTTATTCCTAAGAGCATACCAGTCGCATCCTTTTCGCCTCGATTATGCTTCCGTTATGACCAGTATCGACTAGTTCGAGCATAATTGATTTCAGCATCGTGAATAGCTCGTAGAAGTAATAGCCGTTCACCTTGCCCTACTCTTGATAGGATACGAATCGCTGTTTGTTCGCCTATGCCACGAGCTACAAGACATAGTACAGCATCTAATCCTCGATCAGCAACAATCTCAGCATTTTTCATCATTCTTTGTCGAGTCTTGGGCGTCTCATCGGAAACCCAGTCTCGAAGACGTGCTTCTAGTGATTCGGCTGCAGTCGCTCTCAGACGTCCACCACAGACACATGCATCACTCCTCTCAGGAAATCTTGCGACTCGACGTCGTGAAATGTCTCCACAATTCAAGCAGATCTGGACGATTCGCTCGTTGAGTAAGCGTTCTTCGACCTGTTTACGAATTTCTTTGTCACTATAGGTTGGAAGTAGTAAATCACGTTCTGCTCTTTCAGATCGGCCGAGAGTTCCCGCAGCAGTCATATTGAGCCCTATGTGACCTTCTTGAAGGGCTTGAAGAACATCTTGAGCTCCATCCAAGTCTAATCGTTCATGGAATAGTTTGTCCAAAGCCTCGTTAACGAGTGGTCCATTCTGATAACGTCTGATTATACCTTGAACATTTACAGAACGAGGGTCGATACCTCGTTGAATAACACCCATGATTTTCGCAATTTCGACGACACGAGAACGTAATGCTCTAGAGTTCGGTGTAGTCATCCGAAGTATACTCTCTATTGTATCAGGTCGTGTTTCAAGGAGTATTCTTTCCAGATGAGGTATTGTCAATCCGGGGATTTTGAGGTGGATCCGATATGGATCTACAATTGTAATTCCAATTTTTCCGTCTATCATCGAGGCCATTGCCTGCGTAAGATCCGATAATGTCTGATTGATTCGTGTCCCTTGACAAGTATTCAACACAATTGCGTCCTGTCTTTGTTCAATAGTCCAAAGTCCAGCGTGAGGAATACTTCCTGTAGAATCTAGGTGATCGACAACTGAAGTCACGAATCGATTCTTCGCTTCGTTACTCCATTGATAATCTTCGAGATTAGTATCAATATGGCCACCGATGAGGTGTGGAACTTCTCCAGAAGATGACATCTCTTGCCCTCCTATTTCATTCGCTACCATGAGCCTCAATCGACCAACTTCTCTCGCCACTTTAGCAGGTACAGGAGGTAGTTCACCGAACCATACGGGTGCTTCTCCTCGCAATGCTGCCGGCGCGACTGTAAGTTCAGACGCTTCAGGATCAGCATCAATGATTATCCAAGTTCGTCCAGCCATCACAAACATGGTAGGTCCGTCTTCTTCGTCACGAATACCCATGACAAAGGCTTCATCCAGAGAACCGATGGCCGCTCTTGTCACTGCATCTCTGACAAGATAACGTTCTGAATCTGGAATCATTGATACTCCACGGTTTCGAACGTCTGCAGTTTTAGCTCCAGGACCAAACCAACCATGTTCTTTCAGTTCCTTTGGAACTGCTTTCCTCATCGTTCGTCTAACATGTTCTAAATTCGCTTCATTTTCTTTTTCTAACGATTCCAAACGAGGTCGTTCTTCGGGAACACCTTTCAATCCTGCAGCAATCATCCTCCATAGAACTGGAGGCCATCTGAATGGGTCACTATTCTCGATATTCTCTACAAGTCGAATCATTCGTCGATCGTCAAGTAATCTCAGGAGTTCCATCGTATCATGATGTGTCCAGCCATCAAAGAGATGACATTTCTCTAGGAGCAATGTTGCTTGATCGCATCTCACCCATCCTTCCTGCAGTGTTAGGAGAACCAGTTGATTAGTTGCAACATTACGAGGATGTTCCCGCCATCCTATTGGTTCAATATCTCCGACAACTGCCCTTCGACCTATTACTACGCCTTCAGCGATATCATCGGATTTCCATGCAATAAGATCTCCACGGCCAACCCCTCCGAGTACGTGTTCGGCTCTTCCTACACGTTGGAGCATACGATCTACCGCACGTGGACTTTCAATCTGATGAACACGCTTGATACTACCTACATCGATTCCGAGTTCCATACTACTTGTACAGATTAGTGCATCGATTTCACCTTGCTGAAGACGTTTCTCCATCTCAGTTCTCGTTTCTCGTGCGAGGCTACCGTGATGGACACCAATTTCAAGCTCTGGAGCGATTGCTTGCATCCGGAGAGCTACTGTTTCTGCCGCATTCCTACTATTTACAAAGATCAGAGACGGACGTTCATCTTTCACTAGTTGAGCAACATGACGAAATGATGCCACAGCCTCTGCACTAGTACCCCAGTCCTTCGAAAGAATCCTATCTTCTGAACTCGGTTCAGGTGCATGTACTCTGATATCAGTTTCACGAGGTGCATATCCATGGATTACAGAAGCAGTATCTGATAACCACCTAGCAATCTCTTTTGGATTACCGACAGTGGCTGACAATCCAATCCGTTGTAATCGATTTTTAGAAAGTGCATCAAGGCGCTCAAGGCCAAGGAGGAGTTGTGATCCACGTTCTGAGGCCGCAAGATCGTGAACCTCATCGATAATTACTGTTCGAACAGATTTCAGATGTTCACGTAATCGGGATCCAAGAAGCATGATTTGCAATGTCTCAGGAGTAGTAATCCACAGATGAGGTGGTTTCCTTGATTGCTTTTGTCTTTCGTTTTGTGGAGTATCGCCATGTCGTAGACCGACTGTAAGTCCTAGTGGTTCACAGATTTCAGGGAGACGTCTTTCAACATCTCGATTCAAGGCACGTAGCGGAGTAATGTAGAGTATAGAACTTAGTGGACTCTCTTGATTGAGAGTATTAGAGACAACGGGAAGAATTGCAGATTCCGTTTTTCCTGAACCAGTGGGTGCTACGAGAAGGGCATCTTCGTTGTTGAGTAAAGCATTCATCGCTGCTGTTTGGATAGGCGTAGGTGTCCATTTTCTATCTATCACGATTCTCTGTACATCGGGATGAAGAGATTCCCATCCGGATGTAGACATGTCTGATCCCCTCTGGGGTCGATTCTCCGTGACTCAAGAACCCATTGAAAGGCAGTCATTCCCACCCGTCGTCGTCTTCGTCCTCATCATCATCGTAATCGTCGTATTCCTCGTCTTCATACTCTTCTTCATTGAAAAGCATGTCAGTCATATCTTCGTCATACTCCGAGTTATTCATTTGGCGAACAGAGACGAATGTGACAACTGGTACCACAATTAGAGCAATAATTACGAGAATCAGAGTCAGAGGGTTCTGACGTGCCTGCTCTACCCATCCCATGCCCCAACCGTAAGCGACTTCGATACCAACAGACATGGTGTTATCCTCTTCGTCAATCTCAATTATCTCGTTCTCCGAATCAACGATGACCCGTACTCGATCTACATTTTTCTCTGCCTTCCAAGTAGTGATTATCGTGATTGTCGTTTCTGAATCAAGACTGTCAATCACCTCCTCGTAGAATGGTTCTGTTTGTTCGCCAGAGTAGAATCCGACGGTGAAAGAGCGGTTTAGATCCCCTCCAAGATTGGTAACATAAGCTTGAATTTCGATTTCTTTACCTACACTGACACGGTTTTCTTCAGCATTGATGCTAAGAATACGTAGTTCTGGGCTTAGATCAGCACCAAGGGTGACCCAAGCGAGGTCAAGGTCCTCATCGAGGCTTTCAGGTTCACGAATTGGGTCACTTTCGGTATTACTGGTTTGAGGGAATGTGTTACCTGCAGCATCCTGTCCTGTGACATGGAAGCCGACAATGTAACCTGATCGTGGTGTCACAAGTCCATCGCTCGTTAGATCAACCGTTCCGGTCCAGAGGATTAGATCGTCCTGTAATTCCATAGATAGCGTCGAATATCCTGCAGCGATTGTTCTCGTTCCATCTCGCATTATCCAATGTACTTGCTGAGGAGCCATAGCCAGATCAGAGCAACGCTGATCGGAGAGATCATTCACACATTCTTCAGTTCCAATAAATGCCACATTAACTTCGGTCAAATCAGATTCTGGCCCAATATCGATTACATCGATGGGGCTCATTCGATGGATGATTCTAGGGGGAGTATGGTCAACGGATAACTGAAGAGTTGTAGCTACTGAGTCTCGAGTCATATCTTCCCCTCGGCCAGGGATTCCAGCGATGCTTGAAAGGAAGGTTCGAGTGTCAGCTGATGCTAATGTTGGTGCAGCATTTAGTGGCACTTCTACCATGTATTCACCATTCTCAGTGAGTGAACCATCTGACCACATTTGTACTCCATCGAAGACCTCGACTGAGATACCGAGGTTGTTTGGTGGAGCTGTAGAGGACCCCTCATAGACTACGCGTCCAGTCCATTGAATACGATCATCTGCCCGAATTGCAGTCGAGGTATCAATAGGTCCGGTTCTTGGTTCCATCACATCATGCACTCCATAGGATGAGGCTTCAAGAACGAGATCATTTTCAACATGGAACGTTTGGTCCACAAACTCGACAGTACGCATTGCCGCTCCTAATTGCTTGTACTCAAATGCTAAGTCGCTCACATCTTCATCGGGCCAATCCCATGTCATCTGGAAATCAAAGTCAACTAGAACCCATGGTAGACCCGTATCATTACTGATTACAGTTGCTTTACTAGAGTCAAGGAGATCAATGTAAGGTGAATTTGTCCAGAATGAATCGTTTCTTCCTGAGTACGAGATTACTTGCTTGTCACGAATTGGATCAGGACCTTCAAAGTCGAAGATGAGATTCATTTCCTCGAAATCAATCAAACCATTAGCATCCACAAGGCCGATACTAATTGTCTGATCAGTGCCTGAGTAGATGGCTCCTCCATCACTATGTCCTGCCCAATGTAACCCTGTAAATACTGATTCCATATCCTT
Organism: Methanobacteriota archaeon; assembly: GCA_002712285.1. Taxonomy (GTDB): domain Archaea; phylum Thermoplasmatota; class Poseidoniia; order Poseidoniales; family Thalassarchaeaceae; genus MGIIb-N2. Next base: position 57,542 of record PATC01000023.1, on the reverse strand, counting down.
GCGAGTTCTGTAGGTTGCTAAATCTGATTCAAATCCAGGTCCCTCAGATGAATCAAGAGGGTTACCTGCGGGGTCATTCCCGGTAACGAAATAGGATACTGATGCGAGGTTTGGATTTCGACTATCATCAATCGTTGTCTGGAAACGCTTGTTTGGAGCACTCGACTCGTTTACGATGGTTCGATTCACGTATTCATCCATATCTGCGATTCCGTTCCTGTTCAGATCGTGATCGGCTTCAACCCAATAGTGAAGTGTAAGTTCAGTAGGGTCGCCAACATCGTCATCTACATCGAAAATGATTGTTTGATCAAAGCGAGCCGCAACATAATCCTCTTCGGCAGGGTAGTGGTAAACGATAGATGGCGAGGTTGCATCGATGTAGAATGTACGTCGTGAATCTTCAGTTGGAGGCATTACATGTGCCGAATCACGTTCGTTGTACGTCTGAATTTCATATGTTATGCCATCCGGCATATCAATCTCAGGAACTGTAAGGCTGATGAAGAAAGAACCTTCAGGGTTATTTTGGTCTTTCCAAGAGGTCTGAACGAAGTCACCTTGAGGTCCTTTCTGAGCTACTTGTACGTCGAAGACTGAGTTTAGCGGGGCATCTTCACTGTCTACGAACCACATTGCTCCTTGGAAGAATATAGTTTCACCCGCGGAAATCCAATCACCATCAGTGAGATTCTGACTTGTGACTGAACCCTCCGTATCACGCACGCCCAGCCATCCTAGTCCATAGGATTGGTTTACCCGAATTCCAGTGTTTTGTGTTTCAGCGAGGACAGAGGGAGTTAGATTCTGGTCATCAGTACAGGATACTCTGAATCCAACATTTTCTTGCTCGGGGAATTCACTAGTAACTCTGAATCGCCAGTGTATTTCGAATATGCCATTAGAACTAGTGGTATATGTCCCACCTTCTTGTCCAGGTTGAATTGGGATAATCCAATCAGCTGGGTCGTCATCTAGTACTGAACCGGTTTGTGACCATGATAGAGACGGAGCATCCGAACTAGGGTAGGCTACGAAATCTAGGGTTGCAGATGCGATATCGGTAGCACCTTCGCCAATTACATGACGTGTAACGACTTCGTAAACCTCCGTTCTCTCATGGAGGATAATTCCTTCTTGCCAGACAATATCTAGATTTACAGTCTGCATAGTGTAAGTCATTGAGAAGGAATTGATTCGGACCATACCGGGTGCAGTTGAGGAAATACTGATTGGAATTGTGACAGATCCACTTCCTGTGCCCGGAATTTCGTTATTGATAGCGCTTAGGAGATTACCTCCCGTTGCAGTAGTTGTTCCTAGCAAGGTGTTCTGATACGTCCATTCGTCACTTCCGTCGTTTCCTATGTCAATTTTGATGTTACTTGGGGCTTGAGTAAAGAGTTGGACATTCAAGTCCTCTAATGTTGGAGTATATGCGTTATTTGTTCCAGAGTAGAAATAGATGTAGAAGTAGATGTAAGTGCTTGTTCCCGAGAAAGAGATAGTTTGACCGGGAGTTTGGACACTGTATTGTTGCCCCATTTGGAAATACATATTGAGACGTGAATTTCCAGGCTCCGAACTATTCCACCATACTTTTGCAGCCACTGGTGCACTTCCAGTTGTAGAACCTAGGTACTTGTAGCCTCGAATGTACCCACTTGAGGTATAACTGGCTACATAGGTAAGTTGGATCCTATCAACAACTGGACTTACAGTGGTATTTGTTCCGTTGAGATAGGCTCGCCACTTGATTTGGTTGCCAGCGTTGGTAAAGGAGACGGTTGAGCCGAGTGTGGCTACCTTCCAAGTGACTCCTCCATCGTTACTAACTTCCACTTCGACAGATGTACCGGTTGGTTCGTAGGAAATTAGGCCGGTTAAATCGATATCATTGATTGCTGATCCAATTGTTACAGTCGAGCCAATTGCGATTGTTTGCGTACTAGTGCTTGTTCGTTCTTCAAAGGTGGATCCAATACCTGAATTGAACACCTTGCGGTGTGTTGTGGTAGGACAGTAACTGCTAATTGCTGCATAAAAACAGGCATAAATCGCTGTCCCATCCTCTCCATTTGAGATACCGTAATGCCCTTTTTGATTGAGTGTAATAGTACCTTGCATATCGACCCATGCACCTGCGCTATGGAGCACAAAGTGGCTAGAAGAAGAACTTCGGTAGGAGTTGATTAGGATACGTGGATGCTCAACTATCAAGCCAGACAAAGTTCCACTTAGGGTAGAACTTGTCCCTAGGTATGTTGTTGCAGATGCAGTTGTTGGAGTACTTCTTGATACAGTCCAGAGGTTGTAAGTTGTACTTCCACTACTCGAACGGACTAGGAGTTTGAGTTCATCCGTAGATTCATCGACATCAATTCCAATTGGATAGTACAGGCTTTGCATTGTCCAAGTACCGGTGCATGTCCACGAGTTATCAGTAACTGACCATTTGGTAACATAACGATAGTTGTAAGATACCGCCCATACTATGTCGTCACCATCAGCGGTTAGGTCATACAGTGTGTAGAGAGAATTGCTGCTGCATGTACCAAAGGATAATGTCACGCTGTTTGTATTCGTGGTAGAAGTGTTGTAGGAATTGATGTTTGGTGTGCTGTAAATTGAATTTGATGTGTACCTAGTAGTAAACAGAGTATCTCCAACAAGAACAACAGCGCCATTAGCGCCAGAAGTTGTTGACCAACCCATTGTAGATGGAAGGCTAAATTCAGTTCCATGGATTGTTGGACTCACATATCCTCGATCGCCATTAGCTGCGAAGCGTCCAGTTTGATTATGGTATGATGAAGATGAAGAATCCCATGAACTACTACCTGCTAAATTGTTTGTATTAGTGGTCTCTTGCGTCCGCAATGTCATTTCGTCATTGTTGACGTTGAGACCGTTACGATACCAACTTGAAAAGTAAGATCCAGTGAATGAAGTACTTCCTTCCCCAACCCCGCCGAAATCCGCATTCGTCGTACGGTTTTCCCATTGGGTATTTTGAGCAGTTCCTTCGACTATGAATCGAGCATCAGTGACGGCTGCTCCATAGGGTAGAGTAACCCCCGGTGTTTGAGCATCCCCGCCATTTCCAGCGGTGAAACTGTGACTGAATGTTGTAGTACCATCGGCAAATTGTGTCTCATTCGTCGCAGCAGAAGCGATTGGAGATAGGCTAATCCCAATTAGAAGGACAAGCATGAACATGGCGCAACGCTTCATTCCAACACCTACGGTGACACCCAGAATACCCTTCAGCCCGACATATGAACATGGCGCAGTACCGTCAGTTTTTTTTTCAGAGGTCCTCATTACTCTAGAATCCGAAAATGGAATACCCTGAAGTCCTCTCGCAGGGGTGATTAGCATGGCGCGCCGACAACGTCAGAAGAGTGGAAATCCTATGATTAGATGGTGGGAATCTCAGAGAGACAATCATCTGAATATTCTCTATGGTGTAACGACCCTTGGCCTCGGAGGATTGCTTTGGGGCTTGAGTTTCTTCTTATTCCTCGATGGTGTAAATGAGTATGCAGATTTGATTGGAGTTACCTGGGGAATACTTCTTGTCGGTTCAATTGCTTTATCAATTGCAGCCCCAGAACTCTTTCGATATCGAAATCAATTGATGATTCTCCAAGAAGTTCTCGATCTTGAATCGAGAGCTACCATTACCAAGCGAAGGAAAGAAGCCGAGGAAGCAGCTACATTGCTTGGTACTATACATCAGGGGCGCCTTCTCGCTCATTATGAGAAATTCAACATTCGTGCAGGTCGCGCTTTTGCGCCAACAGTTCATGCTCATGTATCTGAGGATTCGGTAATTTCCGAGTGGTGGAATGCAGACAGGTCTATTCTTTCTGCTAAGTTGGGTATGGAAGGGCTATCTAATCCATCTGTTCATCGTACTGTGATTGTATCGACATTAACCGCAATTGTTCTCTTAATCTGGAATGGATTATTCGGACTTGTAAGAATGGAAGCTAATGGTTCACGTGACCGCGCTTTAGATCTTGGTGCTTGGATGAACCTTAACCTTGGAGGAGACGTTTCATCCGTTACTCGTGACACACCGGGTTTTGATTTGATGAGTCTTCTAATTCTTGTATTTCTCATAGGTGTCTTCTACTCGACCCGTCCGTCTAATGAAACTCAGGCATCATCAGAAGAGGAGTGAGCTCCTTCGTGAACGACGGGTTCGGTTGGCTCCGCGAGGTATTTCTCGCATTCGGGATGATAGCAGTCCTGTTCGGGTCTCTGGTGCTAATGACTGGTTCAACTCCACCTATGGTTGTTGTAGAATCTCAGTCGATGATGACCTCGGATGAATCTCAGATTGGAGTGATTGATCCAGGCGATATTATCCTAGTTACAGCACCAGATAGGCGAAGTATTGTGACTTATGTTGAAGCAATTGAAGAAGGGAGTCCAGTCGAAGGTCATTCAGCCCATGGATTACCTGGAGATGTCATCATCTACAGCAAGAATGGGGGTTCAGATACCCCTGTCATACATCGAGCAATTCTTTTTGCAGAAGCAAATCTAACTGTTGATTCGTTGAATGGAGCTTGTGAGGAGGGAGTGTTGGATGAACTTCTGCAAGGTCCAAGTGGCCTTTTTGGAGCCTGTATTCTAACTTGGGATGTTCCTGGCTCTACGGTTAGAAATGTTACGAGTATCAATCTCGCATTGCCTGGTTATTCTTGTCATTCCCATGGACATTTAGTGGTCTCGAATTGGATTCCAGATCATGAAGGATATCTTACGACAGGGGATAATCTACGTTCAAATGGATGTACATTAGACCAATATATCGCAACAGGGGATGATTCACACTTTTCAGGACTAAGAGATGAGAACGGAATTCCAGTTACTGCTGTCCGACAAATTTGGGTATCAGGAATAGCAGGTCCAGAGATACCTTGGTTTGGAATCGTCAAACTTGCTGCTTCTTCAAACGCATCTGAAGTAACGTCAGATGCTTGGATGGATCTTGCCACAGCTGTGGTTATTTTGATTCTCGCAGTTCTCATTGGAGAACAACTAGTCGCACGTATTTTGCAAAGTGCTCCTGAATATACACATTCAGATAACCAATCGGAAGAGGATTGGCACGACGAAGAGTCCCACGAAGAGGAGTGAAGCTAAATTAGCAGTTTTAGTTGCAAAAATTTCCACCCGTTGTGGATGCAAGACTGAAATCCGATTTGATACCCCTCGGATACTACCTCTAATTGCATCTCGCATCAGATGCCCTCCATCAAATGGGACTAGAGGAACCAAGTTCGCAAAACCTAGAATGAAATTAATCCAAACTAACCAGAAGATGCCATTGATGATTTCCTGATGGATAGGGCCAATATCAAGCATATCTGCTTCTGCAGATGCCATTATCTCACCATCGAAGGTGATTGGAATTGAGAAGATTTGCACTGGATAGGTCAATCCATAGAGCACTCGTTCTGTCGTAGATAAGTCAGTCGCGAAGGGACCGATTAGTCGGTCTCTGCCTCCTGTTGTGGATTGGATAGCCTGGCCAATGCCATCTCCCGCGACACCCATAAATGGATCACCAGGATGAATATCAAATGCTTCAAGCAATTCTGGTGTGCTATTCATTGCGAGATAGTGTGCATATTTGTCAGCGAGAATAATCTCTATCTCGATCGGTTCACCCCATGTTTTTGATTCATTATCATATGGTAAGACAGTCATTAACCACACATCATTGGCGTTTGCTAGAGAGAGTGCATTTTGAAGGTCCGATGCACTTTCAATCGATGTATTTTCTACGTTTACGATGATATCATATGGCCGAAGACCAGCAGTTTCAGCCGGGCCTTCAACGACAATTGCTGGACTATATGCGCCCTGGTTCTGAGGTTCGATACTCATCATTGTCGAAGCTAGAGCTACTGTGAGCAATGTAGCAAAGACAATATTCACTGCTGGTCCAGCAGCGTAAGTTCTCATTCGTTCTCGAATTGGTGCCTGAGAAATTTCTTTCATTTCAGGTTCAGCAAAGGCTCCAATAGGTATCATTGAAGCGATTAAGAGACCAAAACTCCGAACCCTCATTCCATGAGCTCGCATTTGGATGCCATGTCCATATTCGTGTATTACGAGGGCAGGGATTAGAGCAAGAAGCGGCCACACTAGGGGAATTCCATTCGATACACCTGGAATCAGTAAAATATCGGAAGAATCCAGTGGTTGCGATGTTGGTTGACTGATGAATGCGAGTACAGACAGGATGATTCCAGAGGTGAGAATCAACAGAATAAATGCACATAACCAAAGAGAGAACTCTCCAAACCATCGCCATAGCCGTCTTGGTCTGGATATTTTCTCCAATGTTATCTGGCCACGTTTAGTCCGAATCATGAGTATGAATCCTAGAACACGTGTTGCATTCCATCTATCGAGAATCCCCTTTTTCTCAAGAATTGCAAGGATTAAGATATTGACTGTGATAATTCCCAGAATATACCATCCATTGAGTACCATGAGCACACTTAGAGCAATAATCACCCATTCTCTTCCTGATAGAAGAGGCGTCTCATCATCCACATGTGGTGGTCTCCGCGGCTCCATTTCAATCCTCCATTGATTCCATGAACCATACTCTTCATGCAGGATGTAGGTTTCCCCGTCTCATGGACGAAGATAATCTGAGTCGGGCTACACATCAGCGGAGACTCCAATCAATTATTCGAGATCTGGATTCTATTGCTCGTCTTCTTGAGCAGGCATCTACGGATTCAGTTCGAGATGAAATCAAGATTGTGCGTAATCGGTTAGATTCAATTGAAATGCAATTGGAAGCACCAGCGAAAAATCTCAATGAATAAATCCACGAACCCATTCTTTCATCGGTTCAGAAATTTGTTCATCCTGCATTGGTATTTGCATTTCTTCCTGTGAATTACGATCCTGTAATCCCGCTAGACCGTTCTTTTTGGAATCTCTCTGTCGGCAAACAAGAGCGAGAAAACGATGCAAAGGGAGTCCTTCTTCCCAAATCAAATGAGGTCTTCCATTTGAGGTAAGTGGACAGGCCGGGATTCGACGTGCGAGGATGGATAATCGCCCTTCTAATCGTCCAGTATCGATTCTGAAGATACGCCAAGAATCTCCACGGGTGCCCTTTAGCCTGAAAGCATAGAGTGGCATGAGACCGCAGCGTTGTCCGATTTGCTCTAATGCCTCATACTGAGATCGGAGCCTTCCATTCAGGTAAAGAGTCGAGTGTTTACTGGTCTTAACTTCAATTGGGAAACATATGTCTCCTCGAAGAGCCAACAAGTCTCCACTACCTTCAATTCCACTTCCAGCGGCTCTGACTACGAGGAATGGACGTTCTATAACAAGACGAGCTAACGCTCTTTCCTCTTCAGTACAGGAGCGAATAACTGCTCGAACACCATCAGGGGACCCAGCTAGGACCTTTCGGAGCTCTCGTTCGTATTGTGACCCTGCTCCCATCCTTCTGCGCATCGACTTACTAACCTAATCCCTTCGGTGTATATTTCCATTTTCTATCATGTTTCTAATCTCTAAGAACACTCGCCGAGAGGGTCGAGAAGCCCGATTCTTCAAATCCCTCCTCACATAATTTCCCTCCACGTGGGTCCGATTGCCGTACGAACGGGCGATTTCAGGCTAGCGTATCGCGTTCTTGCAGAACTCAAAAGACGCGGTGTTCGTTGTATCCAACTCTTACCTTCTGATCCTCTTCCTCCAGGTGTCTCTGCTTGGTTAGCCGCTCCTGCAGAGGTGGTGATGAGTAATGATGCCGCAGGGATTCCTGCAACCATCGATACTTTTCATCTTGCGGTTGAGCGTGCAGTCCTTCGAATGACCCATCAGGGTCCCATTCGTTCACTCATGTTTGGAATTGATCCAGGGCCTCGTCCAGGTGTCGCATGGGTTGGGGATGGTATCTTTCTTGGTAAGAAACAGTTCGAAGAGGTAGATGGAGTTGTAGATCGAGTGATTGATATTGCTGAAACTATCGACTATGAAAATTTAGTAATTCGTGTAGGTAATGGTTCAAAGACGATTGCCAATCGGATCATCAACACTTGTATGGCACGCTCTTTGAATGTCGAAAGAGTAGACGAGACTCGAACCTCTGTAGGCGTGCCAAGACATGCTCATTCTTCTGCTGCACTTCGGATTGCACATCTTCCTGGCAATGCTGTAAAAGAAAAGCAGAGAGTTCGACCAACTAATGGCGAAATTCGCGACATTCAACGTCGTTCACGCAAAGTTTCAGGCGGTCGAGCTACTATTCCTTCTGAACTTGCACGAGCTGTAGCAATGGGTCGCCTTACTATTCACGATGCCATCCGTGATCATATTGGTGATGGATCTACATCATCTCCATTTTTTGTTGAGCGATGAGGTCAAGTGTGAACAATACCTGACGAAAAATCCCGCACACGTGATCTAGTGGTTATGATACGAGGTTCCCAACCTCGTTACCCGAGTTCGACTCTCGGCGTGTGCAGGTCAGTCACTGGATAAGTCCGCGACGGAATTGGCGAGTCATATCTGTACCTGGGAACTGATCTTCTGTTTCGCGATAAACTGTCTTCATATTGTTTACGAAATTGTTGTCGTCAGTAACAAGAAGCATCCGTTCGATTCCTGGGTCTTCTTCACCATCGAGCATAGATAGAATAATTTCCATTGTTTTGCGAGCACCTTCACGGTGAGGATATGAGAACACACCCATGGATAATGGGGCGAGTGCTACAGTTCCCTTGATTCCAGTGGCGGCAATCTCTGAAAACAATGATTCGTAGGCACTTTCAAGGAGATCACGGCGATTCTGATCCTGATTCGGACGACGACAGTCAGGTCCAACTACGTGAATCAAGTGTTGGACAGGGAGGTTGAATGGTGCCGTTGTAACTGCAGAACCGACTGAGCATGGCTGAAGATTCTGAGCGCGCTGAGTTCGAGCGATTTGTGTGCAAGCTTCTCGTAGGTCTTCACCTGCAGCTTGATGGATCTTAGCGTCGATACCTTCACGTCCTGAGAGTCGATTATTTGCTCCAGTGACTAGAATGTCACATTCTACTCGGAGGACATCTCCAATCAGAATCCGGAGTTGGCCGTGGCGACAATCTCGAACGATGAGCGTATCCATGATGTGCCAGCGAATAGGAATTTTGTTATATATCCTTTCACGAAAATTTCGTTTAAGCGAAACCATCACCCGATTGGTTCAATTCATGATTCGAGTTGCAAGCCATGATGAGGGTAACGAGTCTACTGATTCTGGCCCTCGTCATTATTCATCCTTGGACACTTTGTACCCAACCAATAGATTCTGTGAATCCTTCTACTGAAGTTGAATATATTCAAGGCACATCGAATCCATCTACAATTGCGATTCCTGAGGGTTTTCATCATACGACTTGGGCTAATTACTCCGATGTTGCTGTACTCATCAATAACAGAAGTCAGGATAGTGTTACAATTGGTGAAGCCTTTGCCGCAGCCCGTGGAATTCCAGAAGAACGAATTTTTCGATTGACAAATGAGAGCACACCGACAGGCGAGACAATCAATGCAGGCCAGTTTGACGAGTTCTTTGCAGACCCTATTCGAGAGATGATGCTAAATCGATCGCTTGGTGGAGAAATAAGTTACATCGTTACCACTAAGGGGATTCCACTTCGTGTAAATGGAGGTACAAATGCACGCGCATCTTTTGATTCAGAATTAGCCCTAATTGATTCAGCACAATATTCCCCAGCAATCCATGCGAATTACTGGACTGAGCATGCGTATGGACCATGGTCTAACTCAGGGGGTGAAGATTATTCCAGTTACAGTGAAACACCGGTCCCAATTTTCAACCGAATAGATCAGGGATTCTACATCGTTACCCGATTGACAGGATATGATGTCAATACTGCTTTGAATCTCATCGAGCTTGCCAACCAATCCTTTGGTTCTAGGGGAACGACAGTCCTTGATCTGGCAACGAATCGTAATTCTTCTGGATATCAGTTTTGGAATGATGCACTATATCGTACGGATGAAATTGTAAATGGCACACTCGGGCTTCCTACCGAGTTTAATCAGAACTCAACTTATTTGACAAATATCGATGAGGTTATCCAATATGCTGCTTGGGGGAGTAACGACGGTTCTTGGGGAGATAACCAACTACCAGATAGTGGGTTGGATGCACCTGATGGTTCTACCAGTTCAGGCATCCGTTCATGGCATGCATCTACTCCTACAGTATCGGTAGGGGAGACGAGTGATTGGTACTGGGACGATTCCGTTAAGAAAAATGGAAATGGAGCCGCATCTCTCAGTATTTCTTCTGCGCCATGCACAGCAACAAATGGCGAGATTACTTCCGGGCTTCTGGCTGAGTATTTTGATAATCAAGGCTTGTCTTACAATTCCTCCTTTATGCCAGATCTTACGGATCGTATTCCGAATCACTTTCGTTCTGAGGCTAACATTGATCAAACTCAAGTTAACACACATTGGGTAGGTCTTGATTCAAGATTCGTTGACTATTTCTCTGCACGTCATACAGGTGTTCTTACGATTCCGGAAACCGGGGACTGGACAATCTATTCTAATGCTGATGATGGTGTTATGATTTGGATTGATGATGCCTTAGTAATCAATAATTCAGGTGTACATAGTATGCGAGAGGTAAGTGCTACGGTCAACCTTACTGAAGGAGAGCACCGATTTCGAGCTGAATTCTTTGAGCATGGTGGTTGGGCAGGGCATATTGTTTCATGGGAAGGTCCTAATCGAACTAAACAGGTGATTCCTCCTTCTGCGTTTACTCGTGCGATGAGTAATCCAGTACGTTCGGACATTCTCATACATCATTGGGACTTTGAAGCAGGAAATGGTACAGTTGTAGAAGATCTGGTTGGCGACGCGAATCTCTCTATGACTGGATCTCCGACGTGGCAATCATGTCTACTTGGGAACTGTATCCACTTAGATGGCGTCGATGATGAACTCCGAGTGGATGTTGACGACCGTTTGGGTAATTTCACAGTATCCTTATGGGCAAAGGCGAATCATACTGGGCAACCTGGTTATGCTTCTGTTGTGGCAGTAAATGATGTGGGTGGAGATTTTGATTCTTTCCAAATAATGACTAGCGGTTCGACACCGGGGGTATGGCAACTATATCATAACTCACGGTATGATTTTGGCCCAGTATCTGCTAGTGAGTGGGTTCATTTTGTGGTTGCAAAGGACGGCAATCAACTAATGCAGTACATGGATGGAGTACTTGTCAATAATATCACATTACCAAATGGCGCAATCGATGAAATCGATCTCTACAAGTTTGGTGTTAATCGTGCGGGGAATACCCATTGGGCTGGATTGATTGATGAGGTTCAGGTTTGGACCGAGGCTCTGAATGCATCTGATATTACTCTAGTAAATGGGGAAGTAGCTCTTGATTGTCCTGCGTTTACAACGGTTGGTCAAGGGTCAAGTTGGATATCAACAAACCTCACATTGGATGTTGAACAAATGGGGCATGCATGGATACTTTCTGGAAATGGACAATCTTCAGGGGAGATTAATGCAGATTGGATATTGAATGTAGAGTCTTACGATAGTAACGGTACTCTTCTTTCAGTCAATTCTACAAATCCGACTAGTATGACGCCCTCTTGGGTCCAACAGAATATTCGATTCCGCCCTCATGAAAATGCAACTACATTGCAGATATCCTACAAGGCAGAGATTCTGAATATTAGTCGTCAAGGTGCTTTACACTTCGATACGACGAATCTCCAAATTATCCGTCCACACATGGATTGGGTCCCAGGTTCTATCGCTGAGACAGCAGTTTCGACTGGAGGGCGTTCTTTCAACTGGGGCACTGAATATGGACAAAGTCTCATTGCAGATCTTCTCGAAGATGGTGTATCTGGGGTCAAGGGATATGTGTACGAACCTTACCTAACAGCGGTCTCTAAGCCAGATTTGTTGACCACGTATTATGCATCTGGTTACAATCTTGGTGAGGCTTACACTGTCTCAAATGGCCATCTTTCTTGGATGGGTGTGATTGTAGGTGATCCTAAGATGGCCCCATTCGCTAATCAATTGCACGATGTTGAGATCAGAAATGCTTCTGTACCGGTTAGGGCATCTGCTGACGAGATTTTTGATATGCATGTAGATGTCGCTAATCTTGGAGCGGCTCCAGCATCTGGGTGGATTGAGGTAAGGGAAAGAATTGGCAATTATTTGTTGACGAATCAATCGATTACTTTGCCAGCTGGCAATGAACCAGGTTCTGTAGCAACGCTCCTTATTCCGGTAATGACTTCAACTACTGGTTACGTTGATTTCCAGATTCGATATATTGCCGACGATGGACCAATCCTGAACAGTTCTCAGTTCGTGCAGTCGAGGATTCTTTCTGAGAGAATAGTACACAACAACGTCCAGACGGTGAATACGCAGATTAACGGGCCACCAGTTATCACAAGTATCGCTTGCTCCTCTAATGTTGTCCCACGTGGCGCAACTGTTGCTTGCTGGGTGGATGCGACAGATGATTTCGGCATGGACGCCGCACAGATGATAATTTCCGATCAGGAGGGATCAGTCCTGATTTCGATGAATGCTCTATCGAGTGGTTCCGAGCGATGGACAGCCTTCTTCGATGTTCCTGGTGATGCGGCTCTCGATTTTTATGATGTTCAATTCGTTATTTCTGATATCGATGGTATCAATACGACATCGACTCTTGCTGATGCTCTAGAATTCATTGATTCTCCTTCAATTTGGTATGGTATTCACATTCAAGGAGCGGACGAGAATGGTTGGAATGGTGACACGAATCTCCCTTCGAGTACACCAGAAGGGATGATCCGCGGACGCGAATCGATTATTCGTGCTTGTGTTGAGGACGTAGATCATGATTCCATTGAAGAGGCGCCAACGTTTTCTTTTGAATCCGGTATCACTGGGCCGATTATCGCTCTGCCGAAAGATCCTACATCCAGTTTTCATTGCTATGCAAGTAATTTGCTACTTCCTTTGGATCAACCGTTAACCCCTTTCCTTGGACGTCTTATTGATTCAGATGGTAATCTTCGTTCTACTCGATCGATACTTGTTGAGAATGAAAATCCAACAGTATCATTCACATTTGAGAGAGATGGTCAATCTGAAGATTTCGCTTTTGGGGTAGGCAATGAATCAGTAAGAATTTCCGTCTTGGATTTAGATGCTGTTCCAGGGGTAGCGAATGGTCAACTATCCTTACAATGGCCAGAGCAAGGAGAGATGAAGGTACCTTTCACAGTAATGACTAATGGGACCGAAACTATAGTTCCAATTCCATCACCTGGACCTGGATTGACATCAGGTACACTCTTACTCGAGGTATCGGTCGTCGATCGCGATGCTGGTCAGGTAGTCAAATCCACCTCTCTATCTGTGGAGACTCGTCCTCCATCGTTCTCAGAGATTAACATCTGTAGAGGTGGAGAGATATCTCCACTTGTGAATGGCTCAATCTTGAACAGAGGTGAAAATAATCACATGGTAGTGCATCTTGATGTTCATCGCAAGGTTTTGCAGACGACAGCATCGATTCGACAGGCTGGTTGGAGTGAGACGCTTGATGTCTCCCTAGATTCTTCTTCAACATGCGGTGAGATGGATACTATCGTCTACACAGTGAATGTTCCTGACGACTTTACTGAGGGAGAAGCATCGCTAGTATTGATCGCAGTAGATCAGGATGGTTTAGCCTCTGGATGGACTGAATCAATTGAGATAATATTCCCTTCACCTGTAATTCACGACATACATTGGCCAGTCGGGGCTGAAGTAGGTGCACTCAGTACAATCGAATTTAACGTGACCGATCTCGATGATCTATCTAGTGTTCTCTGTAACATCGCTATCGTCCAAGAGAATATCAGTATTCTATCGGTGGAAGCGTCTCCCAATCAGGATGGAGAGGTGCTTGTTGAATGGAAACCTGGTCGTCCTATGGAGAATGTAAGCGCGAGTATCCTGTGTCGTGATGGGCTAGGCCGTATGGACGATTCCAACATCACAGGATTGAATGTAACAGGAGAGGTAGAATTACCGAAAGAAGAGTCATTTGAAGAAACTGAGGAACAGGCTGATGGAATTGGATTTATTTTACCCGGTGTTGTACTTTCAGTCCTCATATTGCTGTCGTTGCTTACTCTAGTTTTGCGTAACCTCCGTTCTAATTCTACGAAAGATGAATCTGGAACTCCTTGGATTGTTGCAGAATCAGATGCCTTATTGGTGGAGCTTGATGGTCTTCCGATTGACGAAGATGAATCGGATGTACTGGCAGATGAGAATGATGACGACAATATATGTTGAGTTGAGCATCATAGCAAAGGATTGATTGGCTAATGCCTTCATTAACTTCTATGGCTACTGGATACGTGCTTGTAAATGTCGAACCTGGGTTGGAGTTTTCCGTCTTTGAAACGGTCAAAGAATTGGATAAAGTTGCAGATGCAACACTTCTTTTCGGTGACTATGACATTATCATCAAGGTGATCTCTGAAGATATGTCTTCTATTGCAGCATTTGTTGTAGAGAAAGTACGTCAGGTTGAGGGTGTTTTGAACACTAAAACTCTCGCAGGCGCCGAGATTTGAGTACTTCGATACACTGCAAGGAACCCCCTTGGAATCAGGGAAAATAGGCCGATTTAGGAGACGTATCGCGATTTTCGGGTTAAAGTTTATACGCGAGAAATGAAGCAGGTTTGTTCACTGGTGAAGCCAGATGAGTGAAAAGAAGTACTTCGTACTAATGGAAAACGGGAAGGACACCTCCACGGTGTACCACAACAAGCAGCCCCGCCAGGCGGCCCTAAAGGCCGCCAACAAGGGACACACGAGCATTAAGTTGCGCGAACGCGGAACTGACAAAGTGCATGTGTTCACTGGCGAGCGCAAGCAGGTGCCAAAGCCTGCTAGTGCACCTGCGTGGCTAAAGGGTGACACGGTCTGGAAGGCCAACGTCAGCAAGGTCGGCATCGAGCGCCTTTGAGCAGCTCTGCTAACCCCCTTTAGGATACAATTCCCATGAACCGCCCTTAGGGCCCTGAAGATCCCCCGCCTGAGACCGTTGGCGACCCCTTCGGTCTTAGGCGAACCCCTTTTTTCCTGAATTTATGATACAGCCCACTGAATTAGGGTCATTGATGTTCATTGTTTTCAGATGACAGATGAATTAGTAATCACTTCCACACCCTAATCGGATACAGCTTGCTTATTTTCGAAGACCAAGTTTCTTTGCAAGTATCGCGAGTGGATCGTAGAATTCGGTGACTACACGTTCTTTTAGCGGAATAATTGCGTTGTCAGTAATGTTAATTCCAGCAGGGCATACTTCTGTGCAGCAACGAGTAATATTACAGTAATTGATGCCAAAATCATCCTTTATCTCTTTCAATCGTTCTATCTTGTCAAGCGGATGCATCTCTAAATCTGCAAGTCGGACAAAGAACCTTGGACCAACAAATTCTTCGAACATTTGGTGTTCACGCATTACATGGCATGTATTTACACATAACATGCACTCAATGCAACTTCTGAATTCTTGAATCCGATTTGCCTCGTTTTGATGGAAAACCCAATCTTTCTCATCTGGGCCTGAGATTGGCGATATTCGCTTATCTGTTTTGTAGGCCCATGATGTGTCTGTGACTAGATCGCGAAGTAGTGGAAATGATTGCATGGGCTTTATTGTAATTGGAGCAGATGGGTCGGGCATATCATGAAACACTTCGTCCATTCTAGTCATGCACATTAGTTGTGACTTTCCATTAATTTCCGCGCTGCAAGATCCACATTTACCAGCCTTACAATTCCACCTGCATGCTAAATCAGGTGCGTCAGTTGATTGTATTCTATGAATCACATCGAGAACAACCATACCTTCGTCTAATTTGACAGTGTAATCTGTCATTTCCCCTTGAGCGACCCCTGAATCATCAGGAGCGCCTCTGAAGACACTGAAGGTAACTTCGTCTGCCAATTCTATTCCTCCTCGTGCAGGTCATCCTTGTCAAGGTGTACTTTCAATTCCTCGGGTATTGGAGGATACCTGGTATAATCAATTACCATATTTCCACTTTCGTCTTGTTTGATACGACTGTTGATTTTTCCCCATTTCTGATGGTCTGGGGTCGGAAAATCCTCTCTCGTGTGGCCACCTCGACTTTCTTCACGATGTAATGCAGCAAGAGCACACATACGGCTAACATCTATCATCGCCTGTATTTCCAACGATTGATGCCAGCCTGGGTTGTATATCCTACCGCCTGGAGATGATGTATACTTCGCTCTACTTTCTAACTCATCCAAATCTTTCAAGGCTTCTTTGAGTAGTTTTCCCGTGCGGATAATCCCTACTTTGTTTTGCATCATGTGGCGCAAATCCTCTACAACAGTTGCGGGGTTCTCACCTTCTGAGCGCTTGAGTGGGGCTAGGGTAGTTTTGATTGCATGATCGATTTCTTTTTGATTGATATCAAGGTAATCTTTAGTGGATTTTGCAGCAATAGCTGCGGCTTCTCCTGCAATCTTCCCAAACACAATCAGGTCTGAGAGAGAATTTCCTCCAAGCCGATTAGCTCCGTGGAGTCCTGTCGCCGCTTCTCCAGCGGCATATAACCCTGAGACTGTTGTTTCTTGAGTAAACGGATCAACTTTGACTCCCCCCATAACATAATGCGCGGTTGGCCCAACTTCCATAGCTTGCTTGGTAATGTCAACTGCGGCAAGTTCCATGAATTGGTGATACATACCCGGGAGTTTCTTTCTAACTTCCTCTTCGTCTCTCCATGAAATATCAAGATAGGCTCCACCATGTTCAGATGCTCGACCTGCTTCCCGTTCACTGTTTATCGCTTTTGCAACAACATCTCGTGTTAGCAGTTCAGGTGGCCGTCTTTTTGTTGCGAGTTTGCCGGCAATCACTTCTTCTACCCATTCCAGAGCCTCTTGCTCTGTATCTGCAAATTCCTCTCTATACATTTCTGGAACATAATCAAACATGAATCGCTTCCCTTCGGAATTACGCAGCATTCCACCTTCGCCTCGAACTCCTTCAGTGACTAAGATTCCCTTTACTGACGGTGGCCAAATCATTCCAGTAGGATGGAACTGCACGAATTCCATGTCACCCATATCTGCTCCAGCCCAGTATGCAAGCGCATGTCCCTCTCCAGTATATTCCCAAGACCCAGAGCAAACTTCCCAGCATCGAGTTATGCCCCCAGTTGCTAGAACGATTTTTTTTGCTTTGAAAAGATGCAAACTACCATCTTGACGGTTGTAACAAAAAAATCCACTAATATGGCCATCGGTCTTGAATAGCGTTCGAACGGTATATTCCATGAATACCTCCATACCTGTGTGAATTCCTTTTTGCTGCAATGTTCGTATTATTTCGAGACCTGTTGCATCACCGATATGGGCAAGCCTTGGGAAGGTATGGCCTCCAAAGTTTCTCTGATTGGTTAGCCCTTTTGGCGTTCGATCGAAAACAGCCCCCCATTGTTCCAATTCTCGGATACGGTCAGGTGCTTGTTGAGCATGAATTTGGGCCATCCTCCAATCTCCAAGATATTTTCCTCCTTTCATTGTATCACGAAAGTGTGTTTGCCATGAATCACGATGATCTTTGTTTGAAAGAGCTGCAGCAGCTCCTCCTTCAGCCATAACTGTGTGAGCTTTTCCTAGCATTGATTTAGAAATAATAGCAACTGAAACATCATGAGAACTTGCTTCGATTGCAGCTCTTAGGCCTGCCCCACCAGCTCCAATCACTACCACATCATAATGGTGAGTAGTGTATCCTTCATCCATAGGTCAAACCTCAGAATATCCTAGGGTCGCTTAGGACCCCCTCTGCGACACCCCACACAAATAGGTCCCCAAGAAAAACCATTGCTAAACTGGTCCAAAACCAAAATCCATGGTGAATATTGAAACCACTTACAATTTCGTATATTCTTCCTTGAAATTTCCCAAGGATACCTCTCCATCTATTTGCTCCTCCTCCGATCAAATGCCTAAATGCATGGCATGATGTAACGTACATGGTTAGAAGGAAGGCTTCGATTGTTAGTACTATTGTTCCAATGGATAGCCCAATGCTAGTTTGTCCATTAGGTGAATAGAATTGCATTGTGTGAAGGATATCAAAATACTTCATTGTCAGAATAATCAATGCTAGGTATAGCATGTATCTGTGTAGATGATTAAAGAAGAAAAGTCCTCTTTCACCACGGTATCCAATTTTCTTGGAAATTTTCGGCTCCGCAACCATACAGGCACTTGGACTAGCAAAAAAGGTCCTGTAGTATACTCTCCGCATGTAATAGCAAGTCCCGCGAAAACCAAATGGAATCCATAGAATCAACATCGCAGAATTTGCCCAATTTGGGACATCTAGATTCCAGAGATGGATAATATCCGGGGAGAAAATTGGACTTGTGACCCTGTGATTTTCATAGTGGATTTGAGAATCAAAGTAAACCAGCCTCAGCACTGTGTAAATTAAAGCTGCAGTAAGTGCAACCCCCATCCACAGTGGTTGTGTCCACCAACGATCAATCCTATCTGTATCTCCAAAACCACTGGACATTGGGAGCTTGACTGTAGTTCCCATACTGAAGCACCTTTTCCCTGTTTCAACGGTCTTTATCTCTATTGTTTCGTGGAATCCCATCAAGCATTACATTTTGTGGATGCATGCGTCCCGTCGCTTCTTCGATCTTGCTTAATAATCCTGTAAATTGCTAGAACTAAAACAACTGAAATTATTGACCAAGCCGCTGTTGAAATTACGAGAAGAAATGAGCTGATATAATTCAAAATCATCTCACTGGTTTGTATCTTGTTGAGGCTGCTAATCATGATTCCAAAAACCATCGCGGCCAGAATAGATTTGGCCATAATGTCCGTTTGATAACCTCCTTCTTTAGGTATTGCTTGAACTCATTTTACATTCAAGCAAGGCTGCCATAGTCCACTTCTGCTTCTTCAATCTCGATTTCATCCACATCCATTTGTGCGAGTTGTAACTTACCACTCAATTCATCATTCACGGCGTGCCAGTAGGAGTATGCCTCAATGACCCAAATTCCAGACTCTCGTGTTCCATTACCAGACCCCTTTACACCGCCAAATGGAAGGT
The DNA here is from genome assembly GCA_002712285.1 of Methanobacteriota archaeon. Lineage (GTDB taxonomy): Archaea > Thermoplasmatota > Poseidoniia > Poseidoniales > Thalassarchaeaceae > MGIIb-N2. The sequence goes on along the minus strand of PATC01000023.1, from coordinate 38,294 downwards.
GTGCTTCTGCGCCTGTGGTTGAGTTGTTAATGCCAGTCATTCCGGCTTTAATTCCCGTTTTGAAGCGGTAGGCTTCGAGACGATCGTTGGTGTAGATTGCTGATGAAAGGCCATAGGGGGAAGCGTTGGCTAGATGTAATGCATGGTTGAAGTCTTTTGCTTTCACTATTGTAACGAGAGGTCCGAATATCTCTTCATGGAAGCACTCCATTTCTTCAGTTACATCAACATAAACATGAGGCCACATGTAGACCCCTTCGTTTGCGGAACCAAGGAAGTTTTCTGGAGCACTCTCTTCAGTGATTCGTCCTTCGCCATGAATGCGCTTTGCACCTGATGCATCACACATTTCAAGACCTTTCAAGAAGTCCTTCGCGTACTTTTCTGATAGCATAGACCCATACAACACATCCTCATGACGCATTGAGTCACCAATTCGCGTCGTTCGGACTTTGTTCATGTACATTTCAAGGAATTCATCGTAGATACTCTCGTGAACAATTAGGTTACCAAGGCTTGTACAGCGTTGTCCTGCCGTTCCGAATCCTGCCCAATAAGCGCCCAAAACAGCGTTTTCAAGATTAGCGGATGGCATGATGACGAGTGGGTTTTTCCCTCCAAGTTCTAAAGAGCAGGAAACGAGATTCCGGCCACATATTTCACCGATCATTTTGCCTACACCTGTTGATCCAGTGAATGAGATTTTGTTGACTAGACCATCATCTACTGCATCAACGAGATGTTGACCTGCGCCGCTACCCTTACCGTGCACGAGGTTGATTACACCATCCGGGATTCCGGATTGGTGCATAATTCGTGCAAGCGCAAATGAAAGAAGCGGGGCGTCTTGAGGAGACTTCCACACACAGGTATTTCCACACATAATCGCGGGGATCATTTTCCAGAAAGGAACTGCAGAAGGGAAATTGCAAGCGTTAATGATGCCACAGACACCTAAAGGTCTGCGATAAGTAAAGAGTTCCTTGTCTGGGAGTTCACTGTTAACAGTCTGGCCGTATAGTCGTCGCCCTTCGGATTGAAAGAATAGGCATGTGTCAATTGCCTCTTGGACTTCTCCAGAACTTTCTTTCAGTGTCTTTCCGATCTCACGACTTTGGAGTCTGACAATTTCATCTTTGTGTTCCATTAGGAGACGACCCATGTTGCCGATAATTTGACCACGAGTAGGTGCGGGTGTCGCAGCCCATGATGGGAATGCGGCGTGGGCTGCAGCCAATGCCTCTCTTACATCCTCCTTTGTAGAAAGCGGAAACTCTCCTAATTCATCTCCAAGCCAAGCGGGGTTTGTAGAAACGAAAGTCCTTCCATCCGATGCTAATTTCAGTTGTCCTCCAATGATGTTGTATCCTCGAACTTTAGGGGAACCATTCGGATTTTGAGAAGATGCTTCCATGTATTCAAAGCCGGCCTCAAGGATGTGTGCCATAGGCCGCCATTGAACCTCGTCTCATCAATGTGACGAACGTCTCTTGAGGACGTAGAGCATAGGTTTCGGTTCGGGTTTAATAGCCCCCGACGAACAGTCCCTATCACCCGAGGTGCGAGAATGGCAGGAGCAGACGAATCAGTGACTCTCCGTGTTGCGAAAGCGATTCCCAGTGATGTTGGACATGGCCGAGCTCGAGTCCCATTCAATAACGATCTCGATTTGAAGCCAGGTGATATCATCGAGATATCGGGCGAGAACAAGACTGCTGCTGTTGTGTGGCGCTGTCGGCCAGAGGATGCGAATCTAGGTGTAATTCGAATCGATGGAATCATCCGTAAGAATGCAGGTGTTAGTCTGGGAGATCGTGTTGATGTCCGTAAGGTTGAGGTCAAGAAATGTGAACGACTTGTTCTTTCTCCAGTGATGGCTAAGCAACAGAAGGTTCGCTTTGGACCAGGCATTGAAGGGTTTGCTCGTCGAGGTTTGAACAAGAGACCTGTTGTTGCTGGGGATCGTATTTTCATACCTGGAATGACGCTTTTCGCTGAGGCCCTCCCTTTCGCAATAGTTAGCACGCGGCCTAAAGGCATCGTACAGGTCGCACCAGAGACAGAAATTGTCATCAAAGAGGAGATCCTAGATGAGGAGGAAGATGCAGCAGGCCACCAAATCGCATACGAAGACATCGGCGGCTTGGGCAACCAACTCCAAAAAGTTCGGGAAATGATTGAACTTCCACTTAAGCATCCTATTCTATTCCGAAGGCTAGGTATTGACCCGCCAAAGGGAGTCCTCCTTCATGGGCCACCTGGAACAGGTAAGACAATGATTGCCAAAGCGGTAGCTTCTGAGACAAATGCTCATTTTACTTCCATAAATGGTCCCGAAATCATCTCAAAATATTATGGTGAATCAGAGAAGCAACTCAGAGAGATTTTCGATGATGCCACTCAAAATGCTCCAGCAATTATCTTCATTGACGAATTAGATAGTATCGCACCCAAGCGTGAAGACGTTACAGGAGAAGTTGAGCGCCGCGTTGTAGCACAACTTCTCACGTTGATGGATGGTATGCATGGACGTGACAACGTCATAGTAATCGGAGCAACGAATCGTCGTGATGCAATAGATCAGGCTCTTCGACGCCCTGGTCGGTTCGATCGTGAACTCGAAATTGGTGTCCCTGACAAGGAAGGTCGGCGTGAGATAGTTGACATACATACGCGTGGAATGCCGATTAGTGATGATTTTGAGATTGAATGGGTTCTCGAAAATACCTATGGTTTCGTTGGTGCTGACATCAATGCACTCGTCAGAGAGGCAGCGATGAAGGCTCTTCGGCGATATCTTCCAGAAATTGATCTTGATGAGGAAGAGATTGCACCAGAGGTCCTTGAGAAGATGGAGGTCCAGATGGCTGATTTCAAGGAGGCCATAAAGGACATCGAACCCAGTGCATTACGGGAAATTTATGTTGAGATTCCAGAGGTCTCCTGGGACCAAGTAGGTGGTCTACATGAAATCAAGGATCGACTGAAGGAGAGCATTGAGTGGCCTTTGACTCAACCTGAGTTGTTCGAGCATTTTGGTGTTAAGCCTCCACGGGGTGTCATTCTCTTCGGCGCTCCTGGTACTGGAAAGACCCTCATTGCGAAGGCGATTGCGAACGAAGCAAAGGCTAATTTCATCTCTGTAAAGGGTCCTGAGATGATTTCCAAATGGGTTGGTGAATCCGAGCGAGGCATTCGAGAGGTGTTCAAGAAAGCGAAGCAGGCCGCTCCGAGTATCATTTTCCTTGACGAATTCGAATCTATCGCAGGTGCTCGTGTTGAAAACAGAGGCGAAGGCAGTGATGTGATGAATCGCGTCGTCAATCAGCTTTTATCTTCAATGGATGGTGTCGAAGCTTTGGATGGTGTCATTGTCATTGCTGCTACAAACCGTCCTGAAATGATAGATCCGGCTCTTCTTCGGTCTGGACGTTTTGAACGGGTGCTTCACGTTCCTCCTCCTGATGAGGATTCTATTCGTGAGATTCTGAAAATTCATACCGAGGACATGCCAATCGGGAAGTTCTCTCTGGATGATATGGCAAAACCTCTGTCTGGATATACGGGCGCAGATGTTGAAGCAGTTTGTCGGGAAGCCGCTCTTATTGCTATGAGAGCGAAGAGGAAGACAATTACTCGCAAACACTTCGAGGAAGCGATTGATCGCGTCCGGCCTACTGTTACGCCCCAGATGATGGAGTATTACGAAAAACTCCAATCAATGCTTACCAGTGGATTGGACTCCATTCGTCGGAACAATGACGGTCTACGTGGTATAGAATCGGTATGAGGTGTTTTGTTGCCAGCGACCTTCACGCGAGAACTTCTCGCAAGGGAGGTTCGAGATAGGAGTGGCGATGTGCTTGGTCATGTAGCAGATCTTGTTGTCGACTCACGAACAGGTTCTGTGACATACATTCTCGTGAAAATTGCGCAGGAACTTGATCCAGCTCAGTTACCTTGGCCCTCCGAGGCGGGTATGATTTCCCTTCCAGTAGATGAAGTTAGAGAAATAGGTGCAATCGTGCACCTGCATCGCTGATTTACCTGCGCGGGACCGCACAACCGTCTTAAGGCTCGCATGAGCGTCTGAATCTTGCTCCACTTGCTGGATGGTGATAGGATTGGCTTCATTGAACGTTGCTACTGTGACTGATTGGTTACGGTCAGCGAATGGTCGCCGTTCGGTTGCTATAGTCCTGTTTTATCTTACACTCGGCACCCTTCTAATGACGGTAGCAGGTACCTACATTGAACGTTCAGAAGTTCATCAGAGCGCATACGGAACTGATTGGAATGATATGAGTTCATTCCGTGAGGACATCAAGTCACAGAATCTTACTACCACTAGTATAGTCAGTAGTCCTTTACTTTTAGAGGAGATTCAATCGCCTAGCGATACAGTGTTCGTTATCTCTGGAGTGGAACGAGATACAATTTCATTGCCAAGTTTTAGCGGTGATTCATCAGTAATCAATCTAGTCGAAGGCCTTGGTTATTCAAACTCCGAGATTGATGCTATCCGGACTTTTGTTGAGCGTGGAGGGACGCTAATTATGCTAGATGATTTTGGCTATTCACAAGGCTTAGCCGAGGACTTCGGTCTAGGATTCAGCGGCCATCAATTGTATGATACTCAAACTTGGGATCCAAGTCTGGATTACAATTTCGTTTGGTCCAACATTACGAATGGCTTCAATTACACCAGCACTTCGGGACCGAAGACGGAGACAAACCCATGTACTGCTGATGGAGACACTGACGGTGTTCCAGATTTCCTTGATGTTGAGTCTAGTAACCCTAGTGTCGGATTTGAACGTCTACCGACTTCAACCGATCTAGGTCTATGCGCACATCGATGGGATTCGATAACACAACAGTATGACACGAATCCTGGTTACGATCTTCTGCTCAACCAACCAAGTGCATTCGACAAAGACCTCTCTGGAGACGAAAATCAAAATCTCTACGCGATAGGGTACTCCTCTCAAGATGCATATCTTGACACCAATGATGATGGCCAACTTACTGTTGGTTTTAGTGGTTCAGAAGTTGGTGCTGATGAGCAAGGGCCATTTGCCACCTACATCAAGTACTGCAGGTCAAGAAATTGTGACAGTGCTGATGCTGGTCGAGCTTACTTTGTAACTGATGGTAGTTTACTAATCAATGCGCTTTACGATACTGCGGGTTTTGCAGAGGGTGCATATGGGGACCTGAATAAAACGGTTCCAGATAATGACAATCGTCGATGGGCGTTGGATGCGCTTGCAGAAGCCCTCATGTCTGAGGATGGGCAAATATCTGCTGAAGCGCAAGTGATTTTCGATGAGAGTCGTCATCAACAACCTAGTTTCATGGGGGACACCTACAATCTTCTCTACTACATCCTGATCTATTTCACGAACGATTGGATGGCCATGTTGTTTATGTTCCTCAGCTTGTTTGTTTTGTTTGAGTTTATCATTATCAAGAAGATGGATCCCGAGCCGTGGCGTCATGTTTTCAGCATTATTTACTATGGGTATGGAGATGCAGCTAGATACGAGTACTATGCTAATCCAAAGAAGATTAAGCAAATCCTACTAACTAGAGTAAGAAACGTCAATTCATTGAGTCGTGAGGAATTTGATGCCTTGCCAGCACGTGAATTGCAGAAGATGGTGAATGATCCCGTGCTCGTCAAATTCATCTTTGAAGATCGGCGATATTCAATGGAAGAAGTAATCGCGGTAATTAAGCGGATTAAAATATGGGGGAGGCGCTGAGGATATGTGGACTCGCAAAGCTTCGATTCTAGGTGCATCTGGTGTATCTCTAGTGCTCATTGGGATGATGATGTCCAACTTCCAGATGATGGTATTTGGTGTTGCATTTGTCTCTTTTATCTCCGTTGCCTCATGGATAACAGGTCACGGTGATATCGAAGTAGTCCGCACACTTAGTGCAGATAATCTGTACAAAGGTGACGATTTATACGTTGATCTAGAGGTTACTAATTCCTCTTGGCGTAGGACTCAACAACTCGAAATCTACGACAATATCCCACATGAAATGAAACTACGAAGTGGTCTGAATTACATGCGTGTTAATCTTGGCCCAGGCGAGACAACTCGCATTCGTTACGTTCTTCGATGCCCCTTGAGAGGTCATTATTCTCTAGGTCCAATATCGATTCGCTATCGTGATTCATTCAACTTATTTGCACAAGAAATGTATGTTGATCACCGTTCGGATCTCATCGTATTTCCACAGGTACGTGAAATTGAGGAGGCGATGGTTCGTAGTCGCACCCCAAAGATGTATACTGGTGCAACGACTCTTAGAACACCGGGTCCTGGGACTGAATTCTTTAGTTTACGAGAATATGTTCCTGGTGACCCATTCAAGATAATCAATTGGAAGGCATTTGCTCGAACCGGGACTCTAATTGTTAATGAGAAGTGTAGGGATGCGGTTACAGATGTCTTTATTCTCCTTGATAGTCGTGACATCAGTCGTATTGGTACAGTTCTCAAGAATCCACTTGAAGTGGGCACAGTAGCCGCAGCATCTCTTGCTTCATACTTCATCAAACGTCGAGATAGTGTAGCTCTTGCTGTTTACGATGATCACCTTTCTTTCCTACCTCCTGATACTGGTGATAAGCAGTATTTCAAAATCTTGAGTAGTCTAGCTGGAGTTGCTCCTAAGGGTGCAATGCCCCTGCAAGCTGTGACAAATGCACTTTCATCACGTTTTAGCAGAGGATCCCCAGTCTTCATCATTAGTGCAGCTGAGGGCGATGGTACAACGATTCCTGCTGTTCGCGATCTTGCTGGAAGAGGTCATGAAGTCATCATTCTCAGTCCTAGCAGTGTCGATTTCGAACGACTCGTTAGCCGAATTCCTAGGACTTCTTATGAGGTTCTCAAGCTTGAGCGTCAGAATCGATTGACTGCTCTTGCAGGTTTTGGAGCACGTGTGATTGATTGGATGCCGGATGTGGAGTTGTCCCAAGCTCTGTTACAGGTCAAGATGGGGTGATTAAATGGCGGAAGATGTGAATCTACAGGGTGAAGGGCATACATCTCTCCATCTACGTTCACTTCGTCGTAAGTGGCAGGTATTAGCCCTCCAGATTACCGCAACAATTTCTCTTGTCTGGATGTACATCATGATTACGCGCACTTACGGATTATGTGACCCCATTGATGCGACCTGGTGTCCAGCAGTAGATCACACGCTTACCCTAGGCGTCCTCGACCAGTACGTTGTCGCTCTCGATAAGTCATGGCCTCTCCCAGATTGGATGATCGGCATGGGTAACGAGGGAGATGGGCGATATTGGATGCCTCTATTGATTATCGGTGCAATTGTTGCTGGCTGGACATTCCTTGGATACCAGTCAATGAAGATTCGACGTCGTGTCAACTTAGGTATCCTGTCAGTTGCATTGTTGTATCTTGCAGGTCTTTTCCTAATCACTTGGCTATTCGGGATGATTGGTTCATTCAGTTTCTACTTGCCTTTTGGACAGGATGAAATCAACAAGAACCATGTAGAATACCTCGTTAGCCCTTTGTTACTTTACATCGAACTATTTCTTCTCTTGATTTACTTCCTTCCCGTATTTACTGGGCTAATGGGAATTTGGCGTTTGTCTAATCAGCAGATAACTTGGTCTGTCGGTTCTACCATTGTCTATCTTGGTCTCCATTCATTGCTTTCTTACGAGGGTGTTCGTTCCTCGGTTGAGGTAAATCTCCAAGCTTTACCAGTACAGATTGGTGAAGCTACAGAATGGGGGGGACTCATAGCACCAGAAATTATTCCATTACTGACCATTGGCCTACTACTGATGATTTTCTTAGAATCAGGTTCTGCTACAATCAGGTACATGCAGTATGCGTTCAAACTACCTGAATCCTGCAAGAAAGATCCTGAATATGTCCGTCAGTTCGATAATATCTTGAATACACATCTGAAGCATACGGGAGGAATGGTCTTCTTTGTGGGACTTGTTACTGCTCTTGCTCTCAAGTTTGATGACTTGATTGTCGACCTAATGTCCTTCTTCGAGGGAACGCAGTGGAGTGGTCAAGTTGAGGAATCCCTTGAGCTTCAACTCACTTATGGGACTGTAATTTCAGCCCTAATTTTCGTCATCTTTGTTGCAGGAATGCGTTATATCATTCCATGGCCACGAATTAGTGGATTAATCGAGAAGGGTTTGAATCAAGTCAATGGAACAGTAAGGACAACTAACGATTCAACGATCGAAGAACCGTGATAGGATTTCCGAAATCAGTAGTCCGATAATCACTCCTGGGAAGCAAGAAAGAGCCACTACCATCTCGGCACTAATTGGGCCAACACCGCCTGCTTTCCAACCAAACCATCCAACTATTATTGTAATTATGAGGCCAAATAATAGCGCGAAAATATCGAAAGGTCTGCGATATCGGATTGGAGCAATATTCTCTTCGCGCCCAAGAAGGGTTAGAGGAGAATCAGCGTCCGACATTGGGTCCCCTCTCAAATATCGAGATCTGCCAAATCATCCTCAAGAGAGGACAATGCATCACGTTGGGTTGGATCAGTTGGCATAGGTACACCATTTCGGATAGATTGACGATGTTCTGTCATAGAATCTACTTCACGAAGCCGTCGTTCTGTCTCATGGAGGTCTTGAATCTCCTTCGAACCGAGAATGGCTGAGGTCGGTACTAAGCCTAAATCTGATCTGTTCGATATACTGACACCATGTGTCTCTGAAGGTTCAGGTAGTGGTTCCCAAGTGGAGCGAACCTCGCCACCATTTGTTTCCTCATTGTCGAAATTATCCGTCCTTTCTGGGTCCATTTCTAAGAGGGCTCGATTATCAATATCTGGGCGTTGAACTCCTACTAGTCGACCGGTTTCAAAAGGCAACATACCTGATCTTTGGAAGCGCCAAATAGATCCTTGGAACCCACCTTCTTCACCTGATAATACCTCAAGACGTTTTGCCATTCGTTCTAATGCTTCAATAGTTGAAGCTAAATCAACTGATTGACCAGCATCCCTCTGATCTGCATCGATGTAGATGTCATCGAGTGCTGAGTTGATGAGTGCCTGTGTTTCAGCGGCAATCCGGGGTAGTGTCTCAGGTCGTGTGAGCATTCGCTCAATTGCTTCAATCTGTCTCGCAGGCATCCCTAGATCATTGAGGCTGCGCAGGACATCACTCATCTGGCCAATAGTAGTGGCAGCCTCCTCGTAACCACGTAGAATATCTTCCAGATCTAGTACTACGTCGTTCACAATCTGTCCAAGCATGTGATGTAGGCGTTGTTGTACTGACCAACGTGTTAGGCCACGGACTGCGGAAGCAGTTTCTGGAGCCTGTTGTTCAAGCAGATCCATGACTTCAGTCGATAGTAGGTGTCGTGGTGTTGCTGCAACTTCATCAACGGTATGTTGGATAACCGCTAACCCTCGTTCGACAGCGCGATCCAGGAGGACCATAGAAAGACCTCGGTTACGAGCACTCTCCATACGTTCAAGCACAGGTTCGAGAGCCCGCAGTCCGTCGTCATCAAGAAGAGCGCGGGCAAGAGGTTCTTCTTGTAGGCGGGAGCGAATTCGATCTGCTTCAGCAATGTCAACTAGAGCCTGCTCATGAGCCTCAGTGAGTTCTTCAGCATCTGTGATCATCTCTCGGAGTTCCGCTTCTGCCTGTGCCTTACGAGCATCGAGGTCGCCTAATTCTCTCATCAGTGTACGTCGTTCAGCCATGAGTTCTTTCAATTCTGTTTGAAGAAGAGCCTGCCTACGTTCAAGGTCATTAGTCCGACCTCGATCTTCATCGATTTGCCTTCTTAGAGTATGGAGATCACCTTCCAGGGCAGCGACTTCAGCACGGTGATTTCTCATTCGAACTTCGGCTTCCTTTGTTTCTGCATCAGCGAGACGGTGTCGATCACGCAGAGAAGAGACCTGTTCAGAGAGTACACGTTGAACTCGTTCATCTTCATTGAGTGCAGTACGAACTTCGTCAAGTCGAGATTCAGCATCATTGAGTGTTGCACGAGTCTCTACTTCTTTCTTCATAATCTCCTCAAGTTCAACACTCAACTCTTCCCGCTTCTTGCTCTCGCCGATGGCTGATGCAATCTCAATAGCCTTACGCTCTACGAGATGTTCTAGTTCAGCTACACGCTTTGCAAGGGAATCCGCTCTTATCCTATCTGATTCACTAGATTCGCCGGCGCTTTGAACAATAAGCCGTGCTTGATCTAATTCTTCATTCAGACTTCTGACCTTGTTAGTGGACTCTTCAAGAAGCGCTGCCTTTTGAGCAAGAGTCTCATCAGATTGGGTACGTTGAGTTTGCTCTTCTTCGAGCATCCGTTCCAAACGGCCACGATCTCGTTCCAATCCAATTTTATCTTCCTCTAGGCGACGTATTCGATCGAGAATCTGTCGTTCTTCGGGCTGTAGCACCTTACCTGCTGCAGAAGATGGCAATATCTTCGCTGTAGCACGTCCCCCTGTATCCAATAATCTCCATTGGCCCTTTGCTGAATCAACCATGTCCATCCCCATCTCAAATCGATATAATCTGTCTAGTCGGTCGATTAGTAGGTCACGTCTACTCTCTGAACGTGTACGAACTGTGGCTATTGAATGACACATTGATTCAAGGGTAAATCCATCGATATTTCCACGGCCAAGCGTTAGTCTTGCAGCCCGTTCCAAGCGATGAAGTTGGAGGTCGGCACTTGGTGAGGAAATATCACGAATTGAAGTTTCTAACCCATCAGCTGTAGAATAGATTCCCGAAGGGAGCCCATCAATTAGGAGAATAGATACTGATTCACCTTTTCCTTCAGATCTCAGATGTCCTGTAATTTCCTCAGTCTTTGCAGTAGAAAGCATTGAGATTAATGAATCAACACCGCCCTTTCCTTCCCGAACAATGAACCCGTTTGCTGGTGCTACAACCTCTGAATCTGCCTCGTTCTCGGATGGTTCAATCATGCCTGCAGCATTCATCAAGAGTGTCATTGGATCAGCCCCACCGGTCGTCCAAAGTGCTAATCCAGCAGAACCATCTCTTGCGACAGTCATCTCGTGCTCGTCGAAAGCCTGTCGATACCAAGGTGCAGGTGATGCGCCCATGAGTTGAGTTAAGGCATCCATACCTCTCAATTGCGCATCAAGGTCAGCAGAAAGTGCATCTGGGTCTGCTGGTGTTTCCCCTGAAGAATGTATGAGGACTCCATCCTCAAATGCTAGAGCAGCAATAACTCCAGTTTCTGATTCAAGCACATCGACAACGAGAGGCCAATCATGTGTAGCCGCAGGAAGACGACGTCCAGCAAGGCCTAATGTGCCCATCAATGCAGGGTCGGCAAGGCATTCGGGAACACCATCAATCAGACTTCGGACTTCTTCTAACAGCAGAGCATATGCCTTGTGTCTTAATTCATGGGCATCTTCTAACTCCACTAGCCGTGCCTTTGCCGCATGACCTCCAACGTAGTGTTTGTTCTCTTCAGCATCGGCCAGCCAACCAACTATGTGTCCGCCTGCTACAATTCGATGTGCACAAGGACTTCGTGACTTTGGTTTGTAACTCGAGATTATCCCGCATTCAAACTCAACTACTTCATTCAACGCACTACCGTCGAACAGGCTGTCGATAGGGTCTCCATGGGGTAGGTCAAACATTTCATCACCTCAGTAAATTGGCAAGGTCGGATCGAGTCCTCCTGACTTCATGGGCACAACGTCCCAATCGTCTCGGAGAATCAGTTTTTAGCCAGAGTAACGAATCATCTCCTGTTTTTGAAGCGATGACTGCACCTTGATCAGATTCAATCCACCACTCTTGCAGTTGCCCTAATCCTGATTCCCGTGCTAGACGTTCAGCTGTGGTCCAAGAGCGGATTCCATTTACACCATCTTTGGAGGGGGCGATCATCGTACCGTCTAATTTCTCCATCCACGATTCAACCACACCTGGAAGGTGAGTGTAAGCGCGAACGACGTTCTCAATCATACTATCCAAATAGGTTCAGGTTGTATTCGACTTCAAGAACTTGCCCCTAAAAGGGGCCACAGATAGTGTTTCGAGGATATATTATACAACGCCGAGAATCTGAATTGAAATCATTATTCAATTGGAGGAATCCATCGTGGATTCCTGTACTTTCAAAATATGTATTTTTCAATTGAGAAATCTAATTTCTAATTGAGAAATTAAACGATTCGTTGAAGCCATGAAGTCGATACCAAGATTCGTGGCCAGTGCCTTCGAAGTCACTACCTGTTCTCGTTGTGCTCGTGATTCTATCGTACATCAGGTCTACAGCGGCCAGCATCTTTGTGGCAATCACCTTGTTGAATCGATTCACAAGCGTGTTTCGAAGACGTTACGGCGCCAACTTCCACTTCCAAAAAATTCGTTAGAAACTCTTGGACGCCCATATCGTGTACTTGTAGCGGTAAGCGGGGGAAAAGACTCTGCCCTTATGTTGCATTTACTTCATCGGATTTTGGGTAAGCGTCGCGATGTCGAGATAATTGCAGGAGTAGTTGACGAAGGTATCGAGGGGTACCGTGCACCGTCGGTAGATTGTGCACAATCCATTTGCGATGATTTGAATGTTCGACTTGAGAGAGTATCTTACCCCGATCTTTCTTTCCCCATGATGGATGATCTTGTTTCTTCACTTCCCCAAGTTGGTGAATCGAATGACGAGGTGAATGGTATGATGCCATGCAGTTTCTGTGGAGTATTTCGTCGCCAAGGTCTGAATGCACTCGCTGAAAGAGTGGGTGCAGATGTTATGGCTTTGGGGCACAACCTGGATGATGTTGCTCAATCCATTCTCATGAATTTACAGAAGGGTGAAGTCGATAGGACAATTCGACTTGCTCCGCACACTAAGCAGAAAATCGATGGATTGACACCAAGAATTGTACCTCTACGTTGGATTCCAGAACAAGAGGTACATGCTGCTGCAATTCAACTTGGATTACCTATTCATCATGGAACCTGTCCTCATGCAGGTGGAGCACTTCGACAGAGGAGTCGTTTGATAGTTGCTGAAATTGAACGAGATGTTCCAGGTAGCCGTCATGGGTTATTACAATCCATGGATAGAATCAAGGAACTCGCTCAAGATTCCAACGTTTCAAACAAGGAATCAATCCGTTCCTGTGACAATTGTGGCCAACCCACTAATCGCCCAATTTGTCAAGCTTGTACTATGCGAGAATGGTTCATGGATTGAGTATACCTGTAGAAAATACTTCATTCCAAATCAGGAGCCTTCTGATTCCATGCCTCTTCTGAGATAGGAAAAGGTCGCCCGATTAGTCCTGAGAGAATGATGTACGGACCGAGTGCAAAACACATGAGGAGTCCCCCCCCGGTTAAGGCAAGGAATCCTTCTCCAAGGTTCAATCCGGAATCTGCGGAATAGATGTTCACCGATCCATCAGATTCATTCAATGGAATATTCCAAAGAATTAGGCCTAGAAAAGAGATAATGATGCCAAGAATGACAAAAAATATTCTCCAATATGGGACTCCTGTCATTTTTCCCACTTCTATAAATCATTCAATGGGGCGCTGTATTGCCTTTATTTCAAGGAATTCATCTAGTCCTTCCACACCAAGTTCCCGTCCATTCCCCGATTGCTTGTAGCCACCAAATGGTGCACTGACATTGAATGGTCCACCGTTTATGCTTACTTGACCGGTGCGCATGCCCTTTGCGAATTCCATCGCACGTTCAGTATCTCCAGACCAGACACCGCCAGAAAGTCCGTAGATTGAATCGTTTGCTAGAGAGAGTGCCTCTTCCTCAGATTGGTATGTAGTGATTGTCAATACAGGGCCGAATACTTCCTCTTTCCAGATTGTCATATCAGGTGTAACATCGGCGAAGGCAGTAGGTCGAACGAAGAAACCGGTTTCGATACCATCTGGCATCTCGGTACCTCCGGCAATGAGCGTTGCACCTTCATCGATTGCTGATTGTATGTAATTATGGACACTAGCCTGTTGTTTAGATGAAACCATTGGCCCGCAGCGGGTATTTTCGTCTAGTGGATTTCCAGGTGTATAGCCATCTACGCGTTGTTTGACCAACTCTAGAATCTCTTCTTTGTGCGCTACTGGGATAATGAGTCGTGTTAGTGCGGAACAGGTCTGACCTGAGTTTTGATAGCAGGCGCCAATCGATGATTTTGCAGCTCGAATTATATCCGCATCATCGAGAATCACGTTCGCAGATTTGCCTCCTAGTTCAAGGGTTACTCGCTTTACAGTTGGTGCGGCTGCTTGAGATACGCGGATTCCCGCTCCTGTGGATCCGGTGAATGAAACCATGTCGACATCTGGGTGACCTGAGAGGAACTCTCCCACTTCGCTACCGTGTCCGCTAACGAGATTGAAAACTCCAGGTGGGAGGCCAATATCATGAAGAATATCAGCGAGTAAAAATGCGTTTAGAGGAGCTTCCTTCGATGGTTTGAGAACCATGGTGCAGCCAGCAGCAAGTGCTGGAGCAACCTTGCCCACAATCTGGTGCAGAGGGAAATTCCACGGTGTGATGAAGGCACATACTCCCACGGGTTCCTTCACGATAACTGAATTTCTAATTTCGTGCTCCCATTCGTAAGACTCGAGCATTTTCGCATAAGATCTTGCAACAACACGAGGGGTTCCAACCATTGCCATACGGCTGTAACCAATCGGCGTACCTACTTCTGCTGTGATTGTTTGTGCCAACTCTTCAGTGAGTTCCTTGAGAGCTAATGAGAGATCGTTGAGAGCCGCCATGCGAGTTTCGATACTACTGTTAGCCCACTCCGGAAAGGCGCGTTTCGCTGCAGCAACAGCGAGATTCACATCATCAGAAGACCCCGCGGGTACGGAACCGATGACCTGCTCAGTCGTAGGGTTGACTACCTCAATCGTTCCATCGCCCTGAGGGGCAATCCATGCTCCATCGATGTACAGTTCTTTGCGTTGCATCGGTCTTCCTGAGGGATACACATCTTATGACCTTCATGGACTTCAATAACGTAGACCTCTACCGCGAAGTATGACTGTCGGCGTGGTGACACAAGGTCAAACTGCAGTTGTGACTTTATCAGAAGAGGCATCTAGTAATGCATTCGATGCGGTTTCTATGGCTGCTATATCGGCTGAACTTACCCGTTTGATGGATGATTCAGAGATCCGTTCAATCGTGATTACAGGGTCTGGCCGTGTGTTTTGTGCTGGTGCTGACATTCAGTCATTTAAGTCTGCAATCGAAGATGGTACTGCTGCTGATTTAGTTGCTACCCTAACCGGTATCCTCCATCCGCTTCTCGTTCGTATGCGTGCCGATCCTACTGTCATTGTGGCTGCAATGAATGGAGCGGCTGCTGGAGGCGGCCTTGGCCTTGCGCTTGCTTGTGATGTTCGGATTGCTTCTACGAAGGCTCGTTTGGCATCTGCATTCTTCCGTCTTGGCCTTTCACCGGATGGTGGAACCACGTGGCTACTTCCACGTCTCGTAGGTCTCCAAAATGCGCGTCGTTTTCTCTTTGAGGATCAAACATGGAGTGCGCAGGAAGCAATGGATTTGGGTGCAGTCGATGAGGTGGTGGAGCCTGAAGAACTCGTCCCTCGTGCGATTCGGATTGCGATGGAATGGGGACGTTGGTCGGACCAGTCTAAGCGATCTACGAAGCAATTGTTAGATTCTCAATCGTCGACATTTTTTGAGACTCAATTAGAATTTGAACGCATGCTAATTACAGAATCAAGCCGTTTACCTGACTTTGCTGAAGGTGTCGCGTCTTTCCTTGAGAAGCGAGATCCAATATTCCACACTTTAGATGAATCAGAATAATTCAGCATAGAATTCAAGCCGACCATCTTCTCATATTGCATTATGGCCTCACATCGCCGAATGATCGTGATGCGGCATGCCAAGAGTAGTTGGGCGAATCCCGTGCGATCTGATCATGCGCGCACACTCAATGAAAAAGGCCGAAGAGATGCGCTTTTGATTGCGAAAACTCTCGAAACCCGTAACTGGATACCCGATGTAGTCTATCTCTCCGATTCAGAGAGAACGCGTGAAACTATGCAGAGGATGCGAATTCATCTAGATGATGCGAAGGAATACATTCTCTCAGAGTTGTATCATGCCAATTTGATGGATGTTGTCTCTGCTTTGGGTGATTCACTGGAGGGGGAATGCCCTATGCTTCTAGGTCATAATCCTGGATGGGAGATGATGGTTGATTGGCTCTCAGGTTCCTCAATTTCTTTACCATCTGGGTCGGTAGCGCTACTTGAACGAACAGTAGATGAAACATTATGGCACGAGAAAGGCACTTGGTCTCTAGTTGAATTGATTCTGCCTAGTAATTTACTTTGATTTATGCTCAAGACGTCTAAGCTGTGTGACTCGTGCTGCAACCAGAGATACACATGTACCAGCAGCAATATTCGACCCAATAATAGCCATGGAATCGATTAGGAACCCGTAGATTATCCATAAGACTAAGGCGAGACATATTGTCAATAATGTTGGCATCGAGATCCCTTGGTGGAGTCGTTGAATCATTACACGGTGGAGTTGTGGAAGCCAAGCGATTACGCCAAGCAAGCCAGCCATAGCACCGATTACTTCGATTATGACATCTGAGAGCAAAATGTCACCTCAGATGTTGTGATCACGATTATTTTTCTCACCATTGGACCAATCATAGATACCTCGTCCAGTCTTTTTTCCTAGTTCACCATCTTCGACCAGTTTGTTGAGTAATGGGTGTGGGAGGTATCGAGAATCATCGAAGGCTTTCGCGAGGTTGTTTAGGATATCTCTTCGAACATCAAGACCTACAAGATCGGTAAGTTCCAATGGACCCATTGGATGTCGGTATCCTAATCTCATCGCGGTATCAATATCGCTGGCTGAAGCTACGCCATCAGCTAGCATACGAATTGCCTCGTTTCCAAGAACTACACCAAGTCGACTAGTGGCGAATCCAGGTACATCTCGGACTAGGATGGAAGTCTTACCTAGATGTTCAGCGATGTTTTGTGCGGCTTCGATAGTTTCCTCGCTTGTGCCATCATGACGAATAAGTTCCAAGAGTGCCATCAATGGAACTGGATTGAAGAAATGCATACCAATGACATTTTGCGGTCTTGAGGTTACCTGAGCAATTTCACCAATTGGGAGCCCAGAAGTGTTGCTACCAAGGATTGCATGTGCAGGTGCCGTTGAATCAATTTGTTGAAAGATATCTTGTTTCAACTTCATAATCTCCGGGACTGCTTCAATCACGAGATCTGCTTCTGATACTGCTTCATTGAGAGAATCTGTGGGATGTAGGTTTGTACCCCACTCAGACTTCTGTTCCTCTGTGGTTTTCCCTCTAGCAATACCTTTGTCCCAAAACGAATTTATTTGTTCCATCCCTCGTTCAAGTCCTTCAGGAAACGCATCATAGAGGAGTGTTTTCCATCCGACTTGTGCACAGATTTGGGCTATACCAGCTCCCATTGTACCGGCTCCAATCACGGCGACGGTTCGTATGTCCATGTCATTCGACTGCACTTGCCCGTTCATCACCCTTCGCGCTCTGAGCGAAGGCAATACCACCTACAATTAGAACAAAGGCGAGTAGAAGGCTCCATCCTAACTTCTCATCCAAGAGAATCCAACCACTCAGAATTCCAAATAAAGGAACTAGATAGACATAGAGAGCGGCAGGTCCAGCTCCGATTGTTCGGATACCTTCAGCGTACCAGACATAAGACACAACTGTAGATAGAATGGCCAAGAAAAGAATTGCTGATATTGCTTCTGTAGAGGGTGTAACCCATTGGCTAGATGCAACTTCCCAGATGAATCCAGGTGTCAGAAAAGCAAGACCAGTTATTGATGACCAAACGGTGATACGTAGGGGTGACATTGGGGTTTCACCTTCTGGTGCAGCGGTCATCCCTCGCTTCATTGCAATGGCCGATGCCGACCATGAGAGTGCTGATAACATTATGAAAAAATCACCTAACATTCTAGTACCTGCCGGGATATCGATATTCGGTGATCGTAGGAATAGAATAGCAACACCAGCAATTGCAAGAATGCTTCCTGCTCCAAGTCGACTGGTCATTTTTTCGTTAAGGAAGAATATGGCGAGTATTGCAGTGAATAGTGGATTGAAAGTGATCATCAAGGATGCATCACCAGCTGCAGTTCGTTCCATACCAAGCATGAAGAATACTTGGTAGAGGAAGGTTGAGAAGAAGCCGACAAAGGATACTATTCTCCATTCTCTCCTATTTGGTAATGTAAAACGACCAGTCCATGCCAGCCAAGCAACGAAAGCAAGGACTGCAGTAAGATATCTGAGCCAAGCCGCAGTGAAAGTTGGAATCTCTTGAGCAAGAACACGTCCTGCCACCCAACCAACGCCCCATATTACAGCGACGGTGGCCAGCCTAAGATGGACGGTGAGATGTTGCACTAATTTCGAGCACTTGCCCGCGTTGAATCAATTATTCGCGTCCATATGCAGCTAGAGCTGCTTGGAAAAGGCGTTGCCTAGGTACGTCATGTTCCAAGAAACACGTGAAGGGAGCGAGGTCCTTTAGCAACTCGATCGTACCTACATAGGCACCATAGATGAACGGGTCTGCATTGTTAGTTGCAGGAATCTCAAATCCTAGTTTCCCCAGTCCTTTACGGGTGTCATCATCCCAAATTGCATAGGTATGGCTAGTGAAGTGTAGGTAAGCAGACATTCTGCGTAAATCTGCGGTTAGTACCTCGTCTAGGCTTTCGAATAGTAGAGTATCTGGGTAGCGAATCGCAAGGAGGAATAGACGTAGCATTGTCTCTTGTTCACTGGATATTCTTAGCTGTTCCATTCCCAGCCATTCGTCGATAAGACCGAACATGTGAGTAGGATATGGACGATACACCTTGTAGAGTAATTCTTCGTATCCTTCGGGGTCTTCATCGATTTGGTGATGATGCATTTCAAAGAGTTCAGGGACTCTTTCAAAGAAAGGACGTAGTCGTTCACGGTTAACAGCAAGTAATGACAGGGTTTGCATTTATTACACGCTCCGAAGGACTAGAATTACTGCTTCCATTCACGGTATTGAATCCATTCAACACCTGGTGCCATGTATTCTTCCATGAGTTTCTTTTCGTCAGCCTCTGTAGGGAGGTTATCCTCGAGGTATTTTTCCCATTCTGAATCGCTTCCTTCGAATGGCTCACCGGTAATAGTAAAACGCTTGTCAGCATAATTCCCAATACCTCGATTGAACTTGTCTGAAGGGCAGAACAACTCTGGTTCACCTTCTTTTCTAGCCTTACTAGTTCGTTTCATATCTGCTCGAATTTCATCGAAGTAGAGCATACGGCTGGCTTCGTTCAAGTGTTCCCGATCTGCCTTTTCCGCTGATTCTCGTTCGTCATATCGGCCCTTAACTCCATAGACGTAAGCCCATTCTGCAGAGGTCGATTCATCTGTTCCAAACAAGTCTAGACCGGTGCTGACCCATTTATTGATGTATTTTTGAAGGAACGCAATGGGAATAACGCCTGCTTTGACGATTCTTCGAATACCATTAGCGCCTGTCCCCAAGTGAAAGGATTCCTCTTTCAGCATAGGACCCATAGAAGCAGCTAGGGGCTGGAATGAACTGGTTGAGAGCATTTTCAGTTGATACTTGCCATCTCTATCGATGAACTGAGTGAAGCAGAAGAAGTCGAGCCAGTGGTCAATTGGAGCATTGAATGAACCCAGTAGACGAGTCCCATCCTGGGCGTTCCTTTCGAGGAGTTTTGCGGCTTCTCGGACACCTTGTTCGCCGAAGTAGGTACAGAGTAGGTAAGCCATCTGCCATCCATGTCGCTGCTCTTCGCACATGATTCGAAGTGCAGACTTTCGATCATACTCTGTCGGAGCTGTTGCGAGCAGATGATTTTGCTGTTCAACTGAGGCGAATTCTGTATCCCCTTGGACGCTAACCATCGTTAGAATGGCATCGATAATATTCTGCTGAGGGATTTGCATCCTGCGTTTCCACTTGGGCATACCCTCAAAATCACCAAATTCAATCGTATCTCCAGCGGAGTCCCAGTCAAATCGAATTTCGAAGCGATAGTCGCCTAGCCAAGCAGGATCAAAGCCGATACGAGTCTGCCAGTCTTGGAATTCCTGCACCCATCCCTCAAAGTTGGGATGGTATTTCTCTACAATCTCTGTGGTGCTCATGTTTAGGGGGGGGTAGATGGTGGTATTTCAACATCAGCCAAAGCCCGTGGAAGGCTATCGTGCAAGCAGGTGTCTTGAATCTCAATTTCCGGTGAAGCGCGGAGTTTGCTTTTCGACATAAGCTTTGATTCCGGCTTTTGCATCATCGGATTGGAAGAGATCGGATTGTAGTTCACGCTCAAGTGCAAGATGGTACTCGAGTGGAATTTCCAATCCACTCTGTACGCTGCGCTTGATGTTTCCAATTGCCTTTGCTGCAGCGAAGGGGAGAGTGAATCGACTAGCGTAATCTAAGACATCCTGACGGTATTCATCAAGTGACAGACTGTCGTATATATCGTGAACTAAATCCATTTCTTTTGATTCTTCAAAGGAGAATTTTCGGCCAGTGACCATAATCTCCATGGCTTTTGCCTTACCGACTAGACGAGAAAGCCGAGCAGTTCCACCTGTGCCTGCGAGGACGCCGAGCGAGACCTCGGGGAGGCCAACCTGGAAGTTACCCTTGCGCCCAATTCGAATATCGGCAGCCATGGCAATTTCAAGTCCACCACCGACAGTATGGCCGTTCAGAGCAGCAATGACGAGTTTTGGCGTCTGTTCGAGACGTGAGAGAGTCTCATTTGCATGCAGGCAGAAGAAATACTTGTAGCGTGGACTGAGTTTGTTGAGATACTTGATGCTCGCTCCGGCGGAAAAGAACTTTTCACCATGTCCTGTAACGAGGATTACGGAGACATTATCGTCGAAGCGTGCTGCGAGGATCGCATCATCGATATCGTGCCACATTTCGCGAGTGTAGGTGTTAACCGATGTCTTATCGCCTTCAAGTGGTTCGCCATCGGAATCAGAGATTAGTTCGATGATAGCGACCCCATTGTCGCTCACACCGTAGTTCACAAGTCGGTTCTTCATTGGCTTCAGTTCGGGCCACTCGGACATACATCGCCCAATGGAACCGGGCATAAGAAGTTGAGGTCGAGTATTAGACTGTGTCATTCTCGTCAAAGGACACCCGTCCACCTGCTGATCGAATACCTTTCCACTCCTCTGCAATTTCGTGTGCTCTTGCCCCCATCTCCCATTGGTCGCGCTTCAAGGCCTTTCGAAAGGGCATCCTTCTAGCGGTTCGCCCATCTGCCAATCGAATTTTTCTTAGTAACAATCGTTTTGTTATTGGCCAAAGCATTCGGCGAAAAAATCCTGGTTTGTATAGACGTTCCATGAACAACAATCCGTCTCCAGTTTTTTCTTGATTTTTCATCCAATAAGTGGCAATTCGTTTGAATCCTCGGTCACCAATTCGATCCATAAGCATACGATTAGTTGCACTGATACGTATCGATGGGAGTAACGTAGAACGGATACGCGCATCGTATCCGTGCCCTCCTTCATTGAGGATAGTTTGCGCTGCGTAAACACCACTTGTGATAGCATATCGCATTCCAAAACCCCACATGAAGTCTTGAAGTCCGCCGGCTTCACCGACGTAATATTTTCCATCATTAAAGTAAGATGCGGGAATGGAGAAATCACCTTTTCCTCCGACGCGTTTGATTGGCTCACGATCTAACTCTGGATACATCCGTTCGTACCAAGCAATGGTTTCATTGAGATATCGTTTTGTTTGCTTCTGCTTACGCCACAAGCAGGTGCAAATGAGGCCTACGCCTTGGATGACAATAAGATACGAATAAGCGCCCGGGGCCAACTTATCATTGAGTTGAAAGGTCACATGATCTGGATGTGAAGTTCGGAATACTTCTCCAAATGCGACTGCACTAGTCTTCTTCGGCCCTGCAGCAATGATGGTACAAGTCGATGGATTAACCTTTGAACCATATCTAATTTCGGCTCCTGCCTGGATTGCCATGCGTTTGAATCCTTGATCGATGCAATGTTCGTCAGTACCTCGTTCGACAATCCTGAATGCTAATCTTGGACTGCTAGGGACAGTAATTGTGTCATCTGGATGCGCGAGGTCCATTTGTTTGAAGTCTGTTGAACGGAAAGTACTGGGATCTAATCCCCATTCTTTCATCTCATCAAAGAAGTCACGGCTTTGCGTCCAATTTTCAAGACCTTGGAAATCACCATCGAAACGAGCTCCAGAATCTTTGCGGATCTCGTGAACAACGACATTTCTGCCCGCTTTAGCAAGAATTGTCGCCGCCGCAAGGCCAGACAGTCCTGCACCGAGGATATGGATAACCTCATCCGACATGGTTCCGCCCCTGAATAGCCATGAATCAATGTGACCAAGAATGCTCCGAAGCACCTTTGCGTTCGATGCCATCCATGAGTTATGGCCGAGCGTGTGGTAATCCATGTTGAGTCCGAATTCCTTGATTCAGAAGTTCTCCTTTCCAAACTCGATTTATCCGGTTGTGGTGGCATTGTATCTTTTCTTGGAATCACACGAGGTGTAGAACATGGAGTTAAGGTTCACGCTCTCGAATTTGACGCGTGGGAAGAGCGTCTTCCTGAGGTTTTGAATAATCTTGTTCTTGAGTCAATAGATCGTTTCGGTGTGCTTGCAGTAGCTATGTCGCACCGCGTAGGTCGTGTGGGGGCAGGTGAACCGATTGTGTCGATACATGTCGGTTCTGCCCATCGTAAAGAGGCATTTGAGGCCTGTTCATGGCTAATCGATTCCCTCAAGAAACAGGCCCCATTATGGAAGAAGGAGATTCGCGAGGATGGGACTCACTGGAAAGAGGGCTTAGGATGAATGAAGGCATCGACGGTATAGTCCCAGTAGGGCACAAACCCATCATTGAGCGCTATGCACAGGCAGAAGGTCGTCTCCGCCTTGGTTTGAATAGTATCACAGCTATTCAGGAAGGGTCAGTGTCGAAAGGCGATGTATTTGAAGCCAGTACAATTGCTGCCATTCAAGCTGCAAAAGAGACACCACGCATGATTCCCCATTGCCATCCCATCCCATTAGAGAGTTGTCGAGTTGAGTGGGATTGGGATGAATCGGATCTAATCTGTCGGGTTAGTGTATCTGCCCATTGGAAGACTGGTGTCGAGATGGAGGCCCTTTGTGCAGTAGCTACAGGCTTACTCTGTGCTCTTGACATGGTGAAATCCTTTGAGAAGGATGAAGATGGCCAGTATCCATCTACTCAAATTCATGGAATTCGAGTTTTGGAGAAGCGGAAATCCGATGGTGAGGTTTAGACACCTAATCCACCCACGAGCCACTATGGAGCGCACCGCCGATCTGGCTGAGTCCTTCCTGAAAGCAACTGAAGCTGCTGCAATCGCTGCTGCTGATTGGCGTGGTAGAGGTGAGCGAAAGATGGCCGATGGTGCTGCTGTAGAAGCTATGCGTGCTGTGTTTGATAGTGTTCCATTCGATGGACGTGTTGCTATCGGTGAGGGTGAACGCGATGATGCACCTATGCTCTGGATTGGCGAACCCCTCGGTAATCGACAGAATGACCCTGATGCCTTAACCATCGACATTGCGGTCGATCCACTTGAGTGTACTAATCATTGTGCAAATGACTCACCCAATGCAATCGCCGTTCTCGCTGCCGCTCCTCGCGGTACTCTCCTCCATGCTCCTGACTGCTACATGGACAAGCTTGCAGGACCTGCTGAACTTGCGGGAGAGATTTCTCTTGAAGGTGATGTAGCTTACAACATTGAGGCTGCGTCGCATGCGTTGGATAAACTCCCTCGTGATATCTTAGCAGTGGTAATGGAACGTCCTCGTCACAAGGAACTGATTCGAGAGTTGCGAGATTTGGATGTGAAGATTCGATTGATTGGTGATGGGGATGTATCTGCGGCTCTTGATGCAGCGAATCCTGATTCTGAGGTTGACATGCTGATTGGTATTGGAGCAGCTCCAGAGGGTGTGATTACCGCCACGGCTTTACGGGGCCTAGGTGCTCACTTTGAAGGCCAACTCGTGTTCAAGAATGATGGTCATCGAGAACGTGCTGAGAGTATGATTGATGATGATATCGAGCGTATTTGGAAGCGGGATGATCTTTGCAAGTCGGATGATGCAATTTTCGTTGCTAGCGGTGTCTGTACAGGTTATCTTCCAGGTGTAGAGTTCCTTCCTGATCGTACTGCGGTTCATAGTGAGATTATCGATGTCTTGCAGGGAACTCGTAGATTTGTGAGCAGTGAGTACACTCGTTGAGAATAATCCGTGCGAACTCTTCAAGGACTGCTGGGCATAGTTTGGGTCATGGACACGGCGCTTCTTGAATCGACAGCGAATTTCCTTGTTGGACCAGGACGAGGCATCCTTGCAGCAGACGAATCTAATGGTACCATGACGAAAAGACTTGAATCAGTTGGAGTAGAATCGACACCAGAAACACGACGACAGTACCGTGCTAGTCTCTTCGCGATGCCAACGATTGCGCAGGCAATCAGTGGCGTAATTCTCTATGACGAGACTATCCGGCAGAATGCGGTGGACGGCACTTCTATTCCGGACTATCTGCATGCTCTCAACATAATGCCCGGAATCAAGGTAGATACTGGTGCTAAGCCGCTCGCAGGTCATGAAGGTGAAACCGTAACTGAGGGGCTGGATGGCCTCCGGGAGCGCTGTGCAGAATACTTTGAGATGGGTGCTCGCTTCGCAAAGTGGCGCGCAGTCTTCCGTATCAGTGATGGGATGCCATCTAAGTCCTGTATTTCTACGAATGCCCATGCCCTTGCACGTTATGCAGCAATTTGTCAGGAGCAGGGTTTAGTTCCGATCATTGAGCCAGAGGTCCTGATGGAGGGGGACCACGATGCTGCGCGCTGCTACGCTGTAACCGTTGATGTTTTGTCCGCCACATGGGACGAATGCAAGGTTCAAGGAGTGCATCTGCCCGGCGCCTTGCTTAAGCCAAACATGGTACTTCCCGGAAAGGGTCATTCAGTGCGGAGCGATGTTGAGACTTGTGCTCGTTTGACTGTAGATTTACTGCATGAAAACGTCCCCCATGAAATTCCGGGAATTGTCTTTCTTTCAGGTGGACAAACCGAGGTTGAAGCAACAGCACATCTCAACATGATGAACAACATGGGCCCTCATCCTTTCCAACTGTCTTATTCCTATGGGCGTGCTCTCCAAGCTACCACACTCAAGACATGGGCTAAGAATCAAGACGATGTTAGTGTAGCACACAAGGTATTCGCGCATAGATGTGAAATGGCGCATCTAGCACGTTCTGGCACTTGGTCCACTAATCTTGAGGTTTGAGCGCTCATGCGCATCGTATCGTGGAATTTGAATGGGATCCGTGCTGCAATCCGAAAAGGTCTAGACCTCTTCATTCAAGAACTGGATGCCGATATCTGGCTTTTTCAGGAAGTTCGTGCTCTTCCTGAACAGCTTCCTAAGGATTGGTCTCCGCCTTCTGACATGCAAGTGGAATGGCATCCGGCTGAAAAGAAGGGATATTCCGGGGTAGCAACATGGGGCAGAGAAGAATTCACAACCGTGAGTACTGGGATGGGTCGAGGAGATGACCCAGAGGATCTTGAGGGAAGAATTCTCGTAACACAGCATGGTAGTTTCCGATGCATCAATACATATCTTCCGAGTGGTTCATCGAAAATTGACCGACAATTGTACAAGGAGAGGTGGATGGAGAACTGGGCAGAATGGTTGAAACCTCAATTTGCAAGTGAGAACCCTGTAATTGTCGCAGGTGACTTGAATATCGCTCATGAGGAGATTGACATCTGGAATGCTCGCGGTAACATGATGTCATCAGGATTTCTTCCCCATGAGCGAGCTTGGTTCAGTCATCTTCTCGCAAGTGGTTGGCACGATCTTTGCCGCGAACATTGGGGGTCAGTCCAAGGCCCCTATTCTTGGTGGTCAAATCGAGGGCGAGCACGGGAGGATAACAAGGGTTGGCGTATCGATTATATATTGGGGAACAATGCTGCAAAGACGCTATTCAAGGACGCACGTATCGTGAGAGCAGGCGGTCTTGAGGTCTCAGACCATGCACCTGTAGTCGTAGATTTCGACATGTAATCAAACTCGACGTCGTAGTTTTTCCATTCGCCCGTCAGCATCTCCGAGAGCATCTAGACATCTAGGGACATCCGCAACTTCGTGGGCTTGTTTAGCACTGGCGACTGCTGCTTCACACTCCAATCGCTCATTATCATCGGGACCAATTGCAACCTTCTGTAGTTGGTTTCTGAGATTCTTCCATTCATCGAGTAGGAATTCAAGTAGTTCTGTGGCATCTTCTAGAGCCGCGGTCCGTGCATCAAGTTCCGTCGTTAATTCATTCATAATCTCAGATGCAGTTCTCCAAGATCCTTTCTTCGTATCATCAAGGATTTGTCCTAATTTACTCTCCCACTCACTTTCATCAGACCATCCTATCCATCGCTTACGTAGAGTCTTTCGTTGTCTCAGTGACCGTTGAACACTTGCTTTTGCTTCCTCTGTAGCCTCAATCTCTCTTCGAATAGAATCTGCTAAACCCCGAGCCAGAGATCCGTCTCCCTCCCCAAGTGCTTTTTCAGCCCGTTCAAGCATTTCATTCCAGAGTGTAGTGTCAAGACCATCTGTTCGTGCAATCAGGTCCTTTGCATCTTTGACAGCCTCAGAGGCTGCTTCCATGGCTTCGCCTAGATTGTTTACATGCGCAGGAATTGCTGATGCAATGGTGATTGCATCTCCAGGTTCTTCAGCATCCATTGCATCTTGTGCTGCCTTTAGTAGCACTTTCATCCGGTCTAAGTCATTTCCAGTCAAACCTTCCATGACTTTCTTTGCTTCATTGACCGCTGATTCTGCCTCAGCCCAGTTTGCGATAATATCCTGCGCTCTTGCTTTTGCACGTCGATACAACATCTCACCTTCACGTAAACTTCCTAGCTCGACTTCTCTCCGCCCCTGTTCTAGTGCCTTGAAGGGACGTTCAGCGAGAGGTGCAATTTTTGTTGCTTCTTCGACGAACGATGCCGCGTCTTCTTCAATGACGGTAATATCTTCAGAGAAGCTCAAAATGCGTTCAAGATCATCTTCTGCTTGTCGAAGAAGATGCATTCCTTCGTCATAATCTGTCCAACCAACTTCATTTGCTTTAGATAGAAGAGATATGGCTTGATCTATGACTATGCCAGATGCGCGTACTTCGAGAAGCTGAAGTTCCAGAGTTTCATATCGCTCTCTGAAAATGCGTCTTTGTATTCGGTCATCTTTACCTAGTCGAAGATCGAAACCGAATACGATGCCAGCGAGTAAAAGAGCGACCAGGTACATCACGACCAGATCCTCTGAGATCTCTGCGATACACCATGCTGCCGCGATAGTGAGTCCGAGTAGCCTTATCATTGCTCGATATTGAATAACTTCACTACGTTCTTCTTGTCCGAAGATAATCGTGTTTGTAGCCATCAAGATAACTCCTGAAAACATCCACCCTATACCAGCAAATTGGTGTTCTCGAAGAACAGCCTCAGTTGCATAAAACAATCCAGCAACCACGAGAACAGGGCTAACCATCCCACTCAGAGTCCCGATTCGAGTTCTTTGGTTAGGTCCAAAATCTACGAGATCTGCAACCAGTAGTGAGCATCCGAGAAGGGCAAAAAGTGGCACAAAGCCATTGGACAAAGAATCTCCAGATAGTGCAGGGAAGGCGATATACGCACCTAGGGCCACTAATGCCAGCGTAGTAATCAAACCGATTCCATCGACAGGACGACGCCAAGCAGAGATAGCTTGCTGGATACGCAGTTCCTTGGGATCCATGTGCTCCTCCATGAATTCAGGGATGTGTTATCCCCCATGAATCGACCGGATTCATGGGCGTCCAAAACGCCGATCAAAGAGTACACCAGCCGTATACGCAATTAGCACAATCCAGATGACCATTTTAGCCGTATCTCGCCAAGCTGGTTCTACTATAGGCCCTGTGCCAGTGATTTTTTCGATTTGTCCATCTTTTGTCCATTCAATTATGATGCTCTGTGACCCGCTAGGCAGTTCATCGAATTCAAGGGTAAGTGTGAGTATACCTTCTGAATCGATTGTTGCAGAAGGTAGAGTACCGTTCTCACATGAATCTCCCATACATGCGGTTATTTCATTGGATTTTGAACCCATATTTGCAATAACAACTCTAATCGTAGCGGATTGTCCACTCACTCCCCCATCCACAATCATAACATCCTCAATTCTTGGTTGAAATGAGTTAGATGGGTGGATTTCTACGATGGAAGAATGACTTCCGATGTTACCTGCATCATCTATTCCTGTCACAACAAGAGTGTGTCTTCCTCGTTCAAGCCCATCTATTGGAAATCTCTGAGCATCTTCCCAAGAAGCGTTTTCAAAGAGAGAAATGCCGTTTATTGAAGCGGACCAGATTATTGCATCAATAGGGTCCAGATCATCGAAGGATTCAGCCAAATCAATCTCTATGTTGGAATCTATTTTGGCAATATTCGTCAAGCCAATTGGCAACCCCTCAACAAGAATCGCAGGTCTTGGAACCGGGCCAAAGAGGTCAAGCGATGTAACAGACCAATCCTTTTCGATAGAATTACCTACAGAGTCGATGACTGTAAGTTTAAGCCATCTGATAGCAGGATTCCTCTCTTTATGACGTTCTTCAATCGTCATATGCATTCCATTGATATGATCTCCCTGAGGCCACATTTCAGCAAAGTAAAGACGATTTTCAGCTATTCTGTTCCATCCTTCACTTCTGTTTGATGTTAGGATGATTTGTGTCGATTCACCATTGGTATCGTTAGCATAGATGTCTACTATGATGGTACTTGTTGCATTAATTGAAAATGTGTTCATAGATTCTATTTCGTGTAGAATTTGTGCCCAGTAAGAGGGATGGTCTTCAAGCATTACAATTTCCCAGTTAGGGGGAGTGGAATCAAGGATGAGGTTATGAGTGAGTATAGTACGATTTCCATGGGAATCGATACATGTGGCTTGAATTAGAATTTCATCTCCTTCTGATTGCTTTTGAGAATCAAAGGTAATTGAGAAGTTCGCTCCGTTATGTGCGCCCATCAGATCTTCTCCGATAATCTGCCATTGCATCTGAATGTCACCTGGGCTAGAATCGATACAAGTCATTGTCTGCTCAATAAGTCCTCCAAGACGTGCGTAGTGGTCGGATAATCCTATACCATCGATTGAAACTTCAGGTGCATCATTTTCTGCAATAATTATGAGAATTTCTCCTGTTACATCCATCGAAGAACGTTGCACTGTAATCTGATTTGCATTTGCTAGAATTTGATCAGATTGTGGGCTTTGTCGCATTTCCCATTCATTGGGTAGTGTAATACTTAGATCGATACCATCGCGTGAATCGCCTCGGAATGGAACTACTAATTTCCGAGTTACATCGCCATCACTTTCGGCTCCTATTTGGCCAGTTTCAGTCCATCCCCAGGTGACTCCATCATCAAGAACTCCTGGTGAAGATGGTTCAATCCAGGTGTCTGTAGGGGAGATGGGGGGATATGCAAACATCGTATTTCCATCGAGAATACAGCAACCCACATGACTTCCATTCCACCATTGCAAATCTTGGAGCATTACGCTAAACGAGATGAATTCAGCCTCCTGAATTATTCCATCCCAATTTCCGTGAAATCGATCAATTTGGATGCCGATTCCTGAAGTGGCTGCCGGGAGAGATCCATGGCCAATGAGTGAATCAAACCGATGATTTGCAGAGAAGTCAGCTTCTATCGGTGCATTCGGACTAAGTGATGGGTCGACGAAATTGATTGATGCAGATCCAGAGGGTAGATTTCGTGATTCAAGGGGTGAATCTAACCAGGATTTAATGTCTTCAAAGAGTGCATCGTCAATGATATGGGCTTGAGCTTCGATTTCACCATTATTGAGTCGCCATAGGTGCCATTCACCATTACTGATTCTTGGTAAAGGATGGTCAATAGTTGCATTCATTTCGATAATTTCAGACCAACCACTAGGTGAGTGTCTAATCAGGATGGAACCATTCCATTGTGAATCGCTAGCCATCAAGCGGAGATTTCCTATTGACATAGCACCAATCTCGCTTTCTCCGGTCCATTCGATTAGACGAATCTGTTCCTCCTCACGAATTTCGATCCAACTTTTCGAAGCATTCGGAAGCTGAATTGAATTATCTGTTATCAAATTAGATTGCCACTGAATAGTTCGATTTGAAAGGGTTTGAATCGTCGTAGCTTGCGTGTTCCCAGTGAGGTTTACTTGTTCTTCAGTGAGAATATTGACATCTACGATGATGGTGTCCGTTCCATTGGGGTGGAACACCTCAGATCGTTCGATGTATGTGTTGCTGGTATATATCTCCGGGCGAAAGGATTCGGATGAATCCCAATCCATCGAATATGTCATGCCCTGTACACCTGTAGCTGATGAAATAATTCGGCCAGACCATGGATCTATCAGTTCAATCGTTACGTCTTGTACGAGGTAAGTGTCTCCGGAGGAATTGAAAAATCTGAATTCAATTCCTGAGGATTCAGGAACCTCTGCTCCATTGAGGGAGGTACTTGAGAGAATCAATACAGATATGACGATGAAAATACGTAGACGTAAGGGATCACCCCCATCGTTTTCCATCATCATGGATGATAACGCTACCATGCCTATCAAGAACCAAGGGAAGGATACGGTGTTCAGCATCAAGTTCCTGTCGCAGCGTTTCACGAACTTTGGAATCTCCATGGGCGAGGAAGAAACCTCCTCCTCCTGCCCCCAGTAGTTTGGCTCCGGAGGCTCCACAACTAATGATTCGATCATGTAGAGTATCCAGATGGTCCCCCGTAATTCCATCGACGAGTGTTCGCTTAATTTGCCATGATGCTTCGAGAAGCCCGCCAACAGCTTCCAAATCGCCCCCCTCGATAGCTCCTCTAACCTCAAATGCTTGTTCTCGAAGACGTTCTAGTTCTCTCATTCGATCGCCAGTCCTTTCCTTCTGTGCGGAAAGAACAGATGATGCGCTTCGGGTCATACCAGTGAAAATAAGGGTGAATTCAGATTCAATACGGTTAACAATCGATTGAGACAATTCCAATGGGTCAATACTAACGCTTCCATCTGGTAGGAAGCCAATTGTATTTGCACCCCCTACTGCGGCAGCGAACTGGTCTTGTTTACCAATCGGCTGCCCAAGTATTTCGATTTCGATTCGACAGGCCTCTTCGGCTAGCTGGATTGGATTCATTGGTCGATTCACGAGAGTGGAGAGAGCATTGAGAAGGCCGACTGTAACGGCCGAGGAGGACCCTAGTCCAGTCCCACGAGAGGGGATGTCTGCGATGGTAGTAATCTCTACCCCATGAGTCACTCCAGTAGATTTCATTGCTTCGCGAACAAGGTCATGCTGGACGTTATCTAACGAATCTACAAGTTCCATTTTTGAGTATGAAACACGTATCTGTTCATCGAATCTTGGATTAACAGTCACATAGAGATAGCGTGCCATTGCCATCGAGGTGACGGCCCCTCCGTGGGGACTTTGTTCGTAGAATACGGCAAGATCTGTTCCTCCCCCGCAGAACGACGCTCTTACCGGGGTTCGGCTGATGAGCATGATTCTCCGACGTAACCCCTTCTCATGAAGTCCACGGAAGCGTGCCTATCAGGGGGTTGATACTACGGGAAGGAATATGGTCGGTTTCATCCCGGTAGGGAAAGGGGAGAGAGCCATGGCCAGTCTCATTACGATGGATGACTTGACGAACGAAGAGATTATTTCGATTCTCGATACAGCAGAAAAGATGCTACCAATCGCACGTGGAGAGGTACATTTACCAATTCTTGCAGGCAAGGTATTAGCAAATCTCTTTTTCGAACCTTCAACTCGAACTAGGATGTCATTTGAGGCTGCTATGAAGCGCCTGGGGGGCTCAGTTCTGAATCTTGGAGATGTTTCGACCACATCGGTTGTAAAGGGTGAAACCTTGTTTGACACAATGCAGATGATGGATGGATATGCTGACATTGCCATCATTAGACACCCTCGTCAAGGTGCCGCAAAGTATTCGTCAGATGCAGTCGATATTCCGGTGATTAATGCAGGAGATGGTGCAGGCCATCATCCTACTCAGACATTGTTGGATTTATTCACAATTCGTGCATGTCATGGGACACTAGAGGGCCTCAAAGTTGCTCTTGTAGGGGATTTACGTTACGGCCGAACTGTGCACAGTCTTTCTGGAGCACTTGCTCGTTTCGGCTGTTCACTCACATTCATTTCTCCATCTTCTCTCTCGATGCCTCAAGAGATCGTACAAGATTTACGGGATTCGGGTGTCAGCATAGTAGAGACAGACGATTTGGTAGGGTCGATTGATAATTTGGATGTCATCTACATGACTCGTATCCAGAAAGAGCGGTTTCCTGATGAGGAAGAGTATAGGAAAGTTGCAGGGGTCTTTTGCCTGACCGGTAAAGACCTTGCCAATGCGAAGAAAGATATGATCATCATGCATCCACTTCCACGAGTTAATGAGATTGCTCCAGACGTTGATTCAACTCCTCATGCTAAGTATTTCGAACAAGCATTCTATGGTGTCGTTGCCAGAATGGCCTTACTTTGTCGTCTTCTAGAGGTCGATGTTCAGGAGGTGATTGGATGAGTGAACAAGCAATGAGGCGCGTAACAGCAATTCAGAATGGGACTGTTATCGATCACATCCCTGCTGGTTCATCATTGAGTGTCCTTGGGATGCTTGGTTTACTCGACTCAAAAAGTACACCGATTTCCTTGGTCATGAACGCTCCCAGCAAGAAGCTTGGAAGAAAAGATGTTCTCAAGGTCGAGGACCGTGAACTGACTCAGGAGGAGTTAGACCGTCTTGCAATTATTGCTTCAAAAGCATCGGTTGCCATCATTCGTGATTTCCGTGTTGCGGAGAAACGCTCCGTAGAATTAGGAACCGAATTAGTCAATGTTGTTCGATGTTCATATTCTAACTGTATAACAAATAATCCACGTGAACCACTCCCAAACCGAATCCTTGTTCATAAGGCGGACCCACTGGAACTTCGATGCGCCTACTGCGGTAAAATCCAAGATATCAACGGTCTTGTAAATCATCTAATTTGATACCTCTATACTATACAGAAATTAGTTACTGAATCTTACTGCGTGATATCTATGTTTCATTTGACAGAAAACGATCATCTCATTCTTGATGCCCTACGGCGGAATAGTAGGGCTACGGCTCGTGCAATTGCCGAATCTGTTGGTTTGAATGAACGTACCGTAAGTTCACGGATTGCCCAGTTGGAGCAAAGCGGAGTCATCCGTCAATACACGATTCGTGAGAGTGGAGCCGGATTGTCTGCATTAATCCGAATCAAGGTTAGTCCCGGAGCTAAGGAGATTGGTGCTTTAGGTGCTGAGATATGTACATGGTCAGGTGTAGATACTGTATTCGAAATAGCGGGTGAGGCCGATCTTATCGCCCTTGTTCATGTCTCTGATACGATATCCCTCCGCAGCCTACTTGATCGTATTTGGGAATCTTCGTCAGATCAGATTGCTTCGACTATCACAGAACTTGTTCTGGAACAGTATTGACTGGTTCTTCTTAACCGAAGGAAACATGAGGTCGAAGCATGAATTCTCATCATGGCGGATGAGCCGAATGTGATTCGAACGCCGAGGCTTGTTCTCATTACCGGCGCGACTGGCACTGGCAAATCACGACTGGCACATATGGTTGCACACGAAATGGGATTCAGTCGATGTGTGTCTACTGACACTATTCGAGAGGTCCTTCGAGTTGGTCGTTCACCCAATGATT
This sequence comes from Methanobacteriota archaeon, assembly GCA_002712285.1. GTDB lineage: Archaea > Thermoplasmatota > Poseidoniia > Poseidoniales > Thalassarchaeaceae > MGIIb-N2. The sequence continues at coordinate 4,208 of PATC01000023.1, read as the reverse complement.
CTCATGATCTCCACCGTTCGAGTTATTCTCACGGTTCAACGGGAGATCCAGTAAACGATTGGTTAGATGCTTGTGATCCTATTCTGCCAGGTATATCAGCAGTCATTGATAGAGCTCGTTCCCAAGGGGTTGACCTTGTCCTTGAGGGAGTACATCTAGTCCCTCAGTCCAATTGGATTAGAGATTGGCGTGAAAGTGGAGGTCGTGCAGTCGGAATTTATGTTACAGCGGATACGGAGGCCCAACATCGTGGATTTATCCTTGAACGTGAATCTACTAGTTATCGCGGTTCTGAGAGGTATATCATGGCCTTTGAACGGATTCGGGCAATTCAACGTGCTATGATGGAGCGAGGACGTCTGGCTGAATGGGTCCGTATCGACCCTCTCCTTCACGAAGATCCGTTAATTCGTGTCCGCCAGAATTTGATGTAATTAGGAGACATTAATTTCAGCATGTAAATCAATGAGGAGTCGTCCATTGCGGTCGGCAATTCCTGCTTCTGCGACTACGGTACAGATGTCAGATTCGATTGTTGAATTAAGGTTGACAAGTATGATTTCTACTCCTCTATGCTCACCATGCCTCATCAGGTCAGCCTTTACACTATTCGCGGCATCTAGGCATTTTTCTTCACCATCTCCAGTTCCGTTCAATTCATCGAATCGGTGTTGAATCGAAGTTTCCCAGACCTCACGAACCTCCTCAGCTGTTTGGAGTACTGCATCGTCGGAAGCGTCGTAGGGTTCTCCCATGCCTACAACTTTCACACTATAGATTGCCATCGATAACAGTGCAAGAAGGAGAACTACACCCGTGGCAAGGAGCATCTGTGCCTCATCGTTGGAAGTATCTCTTCTCATCATGCTCCACCCCCAATGTGCCAAACCTGTACACCTATGGTCCATAGATGACCATCTACGTGTTTCAGGTGCATTACTGACAAAGTTTGAGTTGGAGGGATTTCGGCAGCCCCTGCCCGCGTCATAGTCCCAGAGTCTGCCGCTAACCAACAGTTTCCAGTTACGGTTTCAGGTAACTGTTCGAGTATCAGAGTACAGGCCTCATCACGTCGATCTGCTTCGAGGTGACTTTCTAGGATGGATACTCCATCATCATCGACTATCGCTGAAGAAAGTAGGTGCGCGTCTTCTGCAGCAAGTCGTAAAGATGCATCAGATGCAATTGCATTAGTATCAGGTACCTGAAGTTGAATGACGAAGGCTGCGGCGAGGAAAAATAACCAAAACAGCGTAATCATCTCAATCATGTGGACTTGAGCGGAATCTTCCCGAAACATATGTTTCATCCAATCACCCTGGGGCAGTCCTACCAATCGAGTGTACAAGCCCTTCCGCCATCGGTACTCCAATAAGATCAGGTGTAAAGGCTACGAAGTTGAATGCTAATAGGGCAAGGATCAGCATGAATCCAGAATGTTTCATCCCGTTCGATAGCCGACCAGTTGCCATTAGGCCCGCCATTGCCCCATTACCTACGGCTTGTGCCGAAACTCCATAGAAGAACACAACGAGGAAGAACAGTGGATCTACGGCGTTAATTTGCATGTTTCCAATACTTTCCGATTCTCCTCCACTGTTGGATGAGGCAATTGCAGGGATGAACACCTTCGACAGAACGACGATAACACCCATGAATACTAGATAAGACACCCATATAACGGAAATATACGATGCGATTGCACGTACACGCTCTCCTTCAAGGAATTTAATTTCTCGAGAATCGTTGGCCGCAGTGACTAGAATATCGGAGATCTTTCCGCCAGCTTTGTTTGCCTCATCAACTAGGGAAACAGCTCTATGGACAAGAGGCGTGTTCACTCGCCCAGCGAACAATTTCATTACATCACCAAAGGGGATACCCCAAGATAATTGATCTGACATCTTTTGGATGTCATCGTTCAGTGCCCCATACTCAGAACGGGCCAATGTACGAACAGAGACCACCATTGAGAGTCCACCTTTCCAGTATTCTGCAAGGTCGCGTAGGAAGTCGGGAAATTTGTCCTCGATAGCTTTGATCTTCCGTGCTTGTGCATCTCTGTAGATTGAAGGAGGAAAGACAGCAATCAGAAGTCCGATTCCGAAGAAGTTTACGAAGATAGTCGGATGAGTCTTGAATGGTCCAAGTTCGACTTCTGGTCCAATCCATAGTGATTTGTTGTTCATATTGTCTGGAATCCCATCATATGCATCCACTGATACGGTGAATTCGAAGGTTCGGAGAGTGGGTTGTCCTGGTTCAATCTCCACCCACACCTCGTATCGCTTGTTTGCTTCTACTGGGACGTTTTGAAGGCCACAATCATTTGAATTTGCAACTACCTGCACACTATCTTGTACACTAGTTGTCATATCGTAATACCGTTCAACGATAGAGAGTGTAAATACGCCATTGTTGTCTGCTTCTGATGTACATTCGATGTCAGCATATTGTTGGGGATGTGGCATAGTTCCGAGTCGTTGTTTGTCAATACCTGGAACTTCAAAGAATCCGGCTCCACCAGGAGATCCTACCTTTGACCATTCTTCAGTCCAAGTTTCGATGGTGGCGGATTCCTGAGTTAGGAAGCAAGATTCGTTATCCGAGTAAGTTGGTGGAACAGGACTACTGGGGTCAAAGGAATCCGGACACGCCATGTTAAGGAACATCGGCATCTGATTTATTGGTTTGAATACAAGATCAGCATTAGTAATCCAGAATCCCATACAACCTACGCCAATCATCATACAGACAGAGAGGATAATGGTGAAGTTGGTCTGGGTACGGTCGTCCTTCGGGAGTTCCAACCTTACCTTGATTTTCTTCTTACGGTTCTTCTTCGCCACCGCATACCCCTCCTATTCACATCTCCTGTTCTTGTGACATCAGCCACACGAAGAGGGAATATGCGATATGGATCATTGGTAGAAGTCCCATTACAATGCCATAAACCATATTCTCTGAAATCTGAGAGCCTGCGCCAGAGACCCAGAACATAATTACGAGCATGACGATGAGGAAAAGAGGCATTGCGACTGCAACAACAATGTATGTTTCAGCAAACATTGCAAGAGTCTCTAGGAACTGTGTTAATCGTATCCGATTCTCTCGCATGTAATGTTCTGCGCGGTTGAGGAAGTATAGCTTGAGATTTCCTCCAGAGGACAAGGTACCTACCATGCCTTGGAAAAACTCAGTCACCCAAGTAGAGGCGGCTCGATCAACAGCGAGCTTGACAGCAGTGATGATATCATATCCGAACAAGGTCATGTCACGGTAAATCATCGAAGAATCGTAGGCGATGTCACCATAGATGTCACCGTTCTTTGCAAGAGATCTGAAAATTTTGACAGGTGTTGCATTTGCTGCGGACATTGCTGCTGTGTAAGATGAAGCGTAAGGCAGGAATTTCTCAAGTCGTTCTGCACGATCTGCACGCTTACGTTCGGCTTCTCCTCCGAAGTAGCGATTGGACATAATAGGAATAAGAAGTCCCAGAAGTCCTACAACTAGAATCTTCCAAAGAAAGGGAAAGGTCTGGGTAGCGTAATGCGGACAACCATTTCCTGGAAGAGATGGGTTGAGGTCATTCTTGTGCCAGAATTCCCAATCTTGACAAGGCATGACTGTAGTGGCATCCTGAATTGATTCATAGATGGCAATCAACCCTGCATTTGGTAGGAATACGAAGGAGAGGAGAGCCCCACATCCGAAAACGACAGCAATCGTACTCATCAGTTGAGTTGACTTGTAAACTTCTGGCATGATTCTAATATCTGCTTGAACGAGTAATTTGGTGAGGTCAGCATCTCCTCTAGCACGCTCACGGTATATTCGTCCAAAGAAGGCAGTGGAGAATTTTTGCCAAGGTGTAAGAGTCATACCTTCGAAATCGTAGACCTTTTCCCTCGATTTCCGTTGTTTCTTAGCCATCCTCTTCCCTCCGGGTTCAGCGAAGGCCATCGACGCGGGCGAGGATCTCCTCAGGCCTGACGTAGAACTCCGTGATAATTTGTGCAACCTGATCCGACTTTCGGATATCGTTTAGCACCATCCAGTCAAGGATGCGCTTACGGGTCCGGAGTTCATTCCTCATCCGCTCTTGGCTGAAATTAATTTTGACCATGATCTTCTCTAAGACATACGATTTACCACTAAAGTCGAAATCATCTCTAGATGGATCCCACTTGAACACCTCATTGGTG